>CAZWKO010000340.1:0-3449 GCA_964634925.1 uncultured Vicinamibacteraceae bacterium | reverse complement strand
TGTTGCGACTTGTGGCCGAGACAGGCACCGAATCGCTTTATGAGTATCGAGACATTCCTGACAGAGTCCCCCCGCTGGTATTTGAGGGGCAGTCGATTTCACTGAGTGCCGTAACAGCGAATAACAATAACCATCTTGTGCACTTTGCCACTGACGGTGACCCCAACACACGTTGGTTCAGTGGGGCCCAGGATATGGGACAGCAATTATTGATTGACCTTGGTAATCCTCAGCCGCTCGGCGGTCTGATCATGCGGTTGGGTCGGTACCGGTCAGACTTTCCCAGAATGCTCGGAATCGAGCTGTCAACAGACGGTCAATCATGGGAATTAGTTCGTGGTGGACCGACAGATGTTGAAGCACTGCGGGCGTCTTTTCAGGACCCGGAGACAATGCCTCTTGCATTTGATCTGAGCGGGCAAACGGCGAGATATCTTCGATTACGACAGATGGCCAGTGAACAAGAGTTTTATTGGTCAGTCGCAGAAGTTGAAGTTATTGCGCCGGCATTTTAGAGCGACGTTGGTGGCGTAGTTTTAAGTGCTTCGAAGTAGCCAACCGACTGTAGCCCCTGCCAAGATTAGCCAGGTTGAATTTGGTTTCAAGGTCACGAGGATTGCGAGAGTGATCAAGCCGATTATTACGGTATAGACGTCGACTAGTGACGTTTGTGCTAATTGCCAGGTGACAGCTGCCATTAACCCGAATGATGCAATGACGATGCCGTCGAGGACTCCACTCAGAGGTCGTGAGTTTCGAAGTTTTGGGACCAGTGGTTGACTAATAGCAACGAAGATGAACCCTGGTACAAAAATGGCGATGGTCGCTAACACGGCTCCGCTCCAGCCACCGAGTAAATAGCCAATAAATGTCGCGGTGGTGAAGACTGGCCCTGGGGTGATCTGGCCTATTGTGACTGCATCAATGAGCTGTTGATCGGTCAGCCATCCCCAACGTTCGGTTAAATCCGCTCTCAAAAAAGCAAGCAGCACGTATCCGCTTCCGAAAAGAATAGACCCGACTTTAGCGAAGAAGAGCGTTAGCCTGGTCAGTGTGAAAGGCACCGCTTCGGTAGCCACGGTTTGTGCCGATAGATATACGGAGTGTGTCACTGACGCCAGTGATGTCAATATCACTGTCATGCCGACCCATCGACCGGTGGTCATAAGGAGACCGATGGTTGCTCCGAGTATGAGCAGTAACAATTCATTAGTACCACTTAGTGCGAGAACCAGTACAGCGGTTCCGAGTAATGCATGGGGTAGCTGAGTAATTGCACTGGAGCCAAGTATTACGAGAGCCTGAACGATGATGGCGATGACGACAGGACCAATCCCGTACATGAGCCAGTCTATCTGGGGTGTATTGCCGTACTGTGCGTATGTCCATGCGATCGCCCCGACAATGAGTGAGGCCGGAAGGATAAAACAGGTTCCCGCGACAATCAGTCCGGCTTTACCCCCATGTTTGTACCCAAGATGAATAGCCATCTCGGTTGAATTTGGTCCCGGGATTAAGTTTGTGGCTGCAAGCAGGTCGAGGAATTCCTTGTCGGTCAGCCAATGCCGGCGTTCGACCACTTCATGTCTCATCATTGCTATATGCGCAGCCGGTCCGCCAAAGGCCGTAATTCCAAGGCGCAGAAAGAGCTTGGCAAGGTCTGTCAGGGGAACGTTGGTCACGTCGAGATTCTATCGGTTTTGTAGCGAGTTCTGTTTCGGCTTGAATGAGTGCCCGCTGTGGGTGGTGGGGCCAAAATTGCTAGTTCACAATTTAGTTGCTGAGCATTTATTCGAGCGTTTCGAAATACAAAGTTTTAGAGTTCTCTCACGCCGCCATGCCCGCCGACGAGAAAGTAGGTGGCAATGAGAGCCAAAAGAAGTCCATTGATCGCGATGACTGATTCGGTCGTAGCCCAGGGGATGGAGGCGACGATGTATCCGCTGACGAGGCTTCCAAGTGGCATGCCACCTCGAAATGCCATGAGATAAATACTCATCACCCGACCTCGTAATTCGTCAGGAACTGTGAGCTGGACTAACGAGGCCGTGAGTGAAAACACAATAAGCAGGGCTACTCCAACAAAAAAAAGGAGTATGTAACTAATTACTCCAACGGGAACGAGCGCAAAGGTTGCAATCAATCCTCCAAATGCAATCAGGACGGACAGTAATGTAAATCCCATCCGTTTGAAGGTGCCGAGCCACGCCACAATGAGCGCCCCCAAAACTGCGCCAACACCAAGGGCGGCCATCATTTGGCTGAGTGTATTGGGGTCGGTTGCGAAGACGGGTAAGAATGCCCGGATGGGCAGTCCGAGAGAGGTTGTCGCGATCGCCAACACGGTTAACGACAGTAGTGCCCCCCCACGTCCTACGTAGCGTAAGCCGCCCTTTAGTTCCTCGATTACCGGTTTTCGGTCTGCTCGATTCGGTGCAGGAATCGAGATATATGCCAGGGCGGCCACAACCACTAAAAAAGACAGCCCGTTGAGTCCAAAGCAACCAACGAGTCCAAGTGTTGCGAGGACAAGCCCCCCAATTAACGGGCCTATCGATTGGGCGAGGTTGAACTGAATCGAGTTAAGCGCAATGGCATTGGGCAATGTTTTACGTGGAACTAATGACGGGATCAACGATTGAAATGAGGGGCCACCGAATGCTTGAGCGGTACCTGCGGTAAATGATAGTGCCAGTATGTAAGGAATAGTGACGGTATCCGTCCACACCAAGGCGGTGAGTGTGAGCGCGCAAAACATTTGAAGGATCTGTGATCCCATGAGTAGGTAGCGCCGGTCATATCGATCGGCGACGACACCACCAAGTAATGTAAACAGCAGAAGAGGAACATTCCCCGCAAAAGCATCCACCCCAAGATAAAACGCAGCATCTGTTGGAACGGATTTTGTTAGATCGAAGATGAGCCATTGTTGCGCGAAGCGCTGCATCCACGTTCCAACGGCCGAAGTAAATGCTGCAGTCCAGACATTGCGGAAGGCCTTGTAGGTAAAGGCTTCCCCAATGCGAAGTAGGAACGTCGCCGTGCCAGCTGAGAAACCTGACGATTTACGAGACGGGACTGGAGTGTTCGAGGGAAGATTGTTTGTCGCGTCGGCCATGGGGTGTCAGCTTCTCCGTCTGAGGAGGCCATCGGAGATAGAGCCCTTCACCAAGAAAGACCACGCTGGTCCAGAGTCCCTTTGATAGGCGGTAGAAGACGAATGGTCCCGTTGCTGCCACCGGGGTCCAGATTGCCAATTGTTGATCGAGGGTAATAGAAGTGAACGTTTGTAGTCCAACGTATCCGATGATGGCAAGTCCAAGCGTGAGACCGAGATTGACATAAACCGCACCAAACCATTGGCCGGGTTCGCGTTCGAATCGTTCGTCGCACGTGGCGCAATGCTCGTGCATGGTCGCAAAAGACTTAAAAAGTCTCCCATGACCGCA
>CAZWKO010000339.1:0-3484 GCA_964634925.1 uncultured Vicinamibacteraceae bacterium | reverse complement strand
ATCCGCAGCATCGACATTGGCTCTGGCCGCAATGAGATATTGCGCCGACAGCACATCACCGACACGCGCCGCAAACATCAAAGCGGTGTTGCCCCCATGCGGAATTTCGCGTTTCGTGCGACTGTGCGGTGGAACGGCCATCATCTGACTCCACACCGCTGACCGTTGGTCGACATCGGCACCGTAGTCCAGCAATACCTTCACCGTGTCTGGGTGATGATTCGCCGCCGCCCACATTAATGCAGTCTGGCCACGAGTCGCCGACCGATCCAGGTCAGCACCAGCCGTTGCGAGCACACGCACAACGTCTTCACTCCCCGCACGTGCCGCGATCATGACGGGAGTCTCACCGCTCAGTAATGCTAAATTCGGATCGGCACCGTTCTCAACCAACAGCGTGACCATCTGTGCATTTCGATTTTCACTGGCCGCCCACAGGGGCGTGACTCCAAGATCGTTGGCCGCATTTAGTGGCGCATTCACCGTGAGGAGCCAGCGGGCCATCTCAAGATCATCTCGATAGGTCGCCCACAGAAGCGCCGTTGAGCCATCAGGGGACGTATCTGTAACATCTGCACCCGCTGTAATGGCATTGCGAAGTGCAGGAAATTCACCACGCTTCGCCAGCTCAACTACATCCGAGATATCGTGCTGGGTTCGCCCGGTAACACTAACCCCCACGACAAGTAGCAAAACGACAAACACTAGACGGGAAAACATCTGCACTGCAGCGCCCCTACAGATCGGTGAGAGAATCCAGCGCTAAGTGACCGGTGCTGCCACCAACATGGTCGACCGGCACATCCATTTTATCCATCAGTGTTACGAGTAAATTAGCGAGGGATGGCTCATTCTCATAGGCAATATGTCGACCACTCGGCAAACGCCCTGCACCACCACCGAGTAGCAGGATTGGCAGATTATCGCCGGCGTGTCGAGTACTGTTGGAGATTCCAGAACCATACATGATGGTCGTGTGGTCAAGCAGGTTCCCGTCACCATCAGGGGTCGCTTTCAGCTTGGCCGCATATCTGGAAAAAAGCTCCGTATGGTAACCATTAATCTTTGACATATGCGCAATCAGCTCAGGCACATCATTGTGATGCGACAGAGGATGATGCGCTTCGGGAACACCGATCTGTGGATAGGGCCGTGCACTTTGTTCTTTCCCAATCATAAAGGACACCACCCGAGTAAGGTCTGATTGAAACGCGAGAACTTGTAGGTCCAGCATCAAATCCAGGTGATCTTCAAACACAGCCGGTGCACCTTGGGGTTGTCGAAAATCTGGCAGTTCCAGTTCGTTCTGCGCCTCAGCCATTTCAATGCGACGCTCCACGTCTCGAACAGACTCCGTAAACGCATCAAGTTTGATGTGATCCTGTGGACCCAGCTCACGCTTTAGGCTGGCGAGTTTGTCAGCAACCGCATCAAGCAGGCTTTCATGTTGTCGTCGACGTGCTTCCCGTGCTGTCCGTTCCGTACTCCCACTGTCACCAAAAAGTGTTTCGAATACCGCTCGCGGGTTCCACTCCATCGGCAATGGCTGCGTCGGGTTCCTCCATGAAATCGTGTGCGTATAGACACAACTCAAATTCCCGGTACAGGCCCCCGCGTTATTCGGCCGGTCCATCGCCACTTCAAGTGACGCGACCTGAGTCTGCTTCGAAAAATGTCTCGCCAGCAACTGGTCTACCGACACATCTGCAATGATCTCCGTCTCATTACGCCCTCCACGGGTCGTGCCTGTAAGAAATGAACCAGACGCACCGGCATGGATATAGTTCCAATTAGCCTTCAAGCCGGATAGCACTATCAATTGATCACGAAACGGCGCAAGCGGCTCAAGTACCGGTGTGATCGTGAAATTGGCCCCGACATCCGGCGGCGTCCAATACTCCATCGCCATACCATTTGGGACGTAAAACGACTGAAAACGATGCGGTGGGTTACTGGCAGCTCGGGCCGCCGGAGCCATGGCATCAAGAAACGGTAACGCAAGCGTCGCACCAAGTCCCCGTAGAACTGTCCGCCGAGGCAATGATTTTGTGAGCATCATCAGACCGTCTCCTGGTTCCTAAGGGTCCACTAAACTAGTTCGCAATACCCGCTTCCGATGCCCGACTGGTAAATGCCGGACTACGGATTATGCCTAGGATAATCGAAGACCACCGATAATCGGCAACCGCCGCATCCTTTACGATCTGCCGGACGGTTGGTCGGTCGTAATATTCCAATCTCCGACCGAGCGCATACGCCAGTAATTTCTCCACCACTGTTCTCGGAAATCTTTCCGGCTCATCCAGCAACAACGCCCGTAATCCACTCAAACCAATAACCCGTTCACCCGCCAGTGTGGTTCCTGTTGAGTCCACCGGGCGCCCCTGCTCGTCTTCAGTCCGCCATCCACCAATAACATCAAAGTTCTCCAAGGCGAATCCAAGTGGATCGATTACCGAATGACAGCTAGCGCATGATGGATTCTCGCGGTGCCGTGCCAATCGCTCACGAATACTGTCCGATTCCGTCCCCGGCGTCGTTTCCAGCGTGGTATCGACCCCTGGTGGCGGCGGCGGAACGGGCCATCCAAAAATGTTGTCAACGAGCCATTTGCCACGCAAGACGGGCGAGGTCCGATCAGGATAGGACGTCGTTGCCAACAGAGCGCCTGCTGCCAATAATCCCCCTCGCTGATTTGGTTGATCAATCGTCACGCGCCGAAATCGACTGCCGTATACGCCCTGAATACCGTAGTGGCGAGCGAGCCGTTCATTGGCGAAGGTATAGTCGCTATCCAACAACACACGAACACTCTGATCTTCCGTAATGGTGCTCGCAACAAAACGTTCAACCTCTTCAACAAATGCTTCAAGAAGGGTCTCGTCGTACGTTGGGTACTGACGCGGATCCACAACGACCTCCCCAACGCGACGAAGATTAAGCCATTGCGCTGCAAAATCATTTACCAAGGTCTCTGTCGCCCGAGGGTCAGCCAGTAAACGTCGTGTCTCGGCTTCTAGCGTTGCCGGATCACTCAGTTCGCCTCGCTCAGCTAAGGCAAGCAACCGCTCATCCGGAATGCTACTCCACAAGAAGAAAGACAATCGTGAAGCCAGCTCAATATCACTTAACTCGTAAGGGGACTGACCTGACTCAGCATCAACCGGGTCGCGGTAGACGCGCAAGAGAAAATCCGGGTCAACAAGAATACGTTCCAGGGCAAACTGGATCCCACTGTCAAAGCTCTGCCCATCACGACGACCTTCATCAAAGAAAGTCAGTAACGACTCGATTTCATCAGACGTTACCGGCCGGCGAAATGCACGCCTCGCCATAGCCTGAATAATTTCAGTGGCGCACCTTCGCTCAGCTACTACTTCCGTATTCGGCGGTTCGCATACGTAGATTGCACGCCGGCTTGGAGTCTCCCGTGCATTTTCACGCGCCAGGAATGGACCACCGATATCCACAGCGGCTACCGCCG
>CAZWKO010000338.1:0-3516 GCA_964634925.1 uncultured Vicinamibacteraceae bacterium | reverse complement strand
CTTGGGCAGACAACTGACTATGACAAGCTAACGGTCGATGTCTGGACTGACGGAACGATAACCGCACGCGATGCTGTATCGCTCGGGGCCAAGTTAGTTCGAGATCATTTGAATATTTTTATCAACATTGATGATCCGATAGAAGTGCCTGAAGAAGTTGAACCCGAAGAACCCGCTGAGGTTGTTAACGAACATTTAGACAAGAGTGTCGAGGAGCTTGAATTGTCTGTTCGTTCATACAATTGCCTGAAAAACGCTAATATTCGGACTATTCGGGAGCTTGTTGGAAAGAGTGAGCCGGAGATGCTTAGGACCAAAAATTTTGGACGTAAGTCATTAAATGAAATTAAAGAGATTCTCGTGACAATGGATTTGAGCCTTGGGATGCGCTTAGATTCGCCGGTTCCCCCTGCGCCACCGGTGGTTGAGTAGTTGCAACGGATGCAGGTTTAGTTGAGAGAAGATAATCATGCGCCATCGAGTTGCACATCGTAAGCTTAATCGGGTTACCGAACATCGTTTAGCGCTACTTCGCAATCAGGCGGAGGCGCTTCTTCGTCATGAACGCATTAACACGACAGTAGCGAAAGCCAAGGAACTGCAGCCATTTGTGGAGCGCTTAATCACCGTTGCGAAGCGCGGATTAGTAAATGGATCGGATACGACGCTCGCATTGAATGCTCGACGTATGGTCGGACGGGATTTGTCTGATCGTGAAGTGACGGCCAAGTTATTCGAGACTATTGCACCTCGTTTTGAGGGCCGTCCCGGTGGATACACGAGATTACTTCGTATGGGTCATCGTCTAGGAGATGATGCTGAAATAGCGCAAGTCGAACTTATTGGTAGTGAGTACGACCCAGCACTTGACGTTTCATCAGACGATGCTGACGAGGCGACGACGCCAAACGATAGTGGTGTTGGCGGTCGTATTCGGAAGGCGGCTCGGCGAATTCGTGGTGATAAAGAAGACGGTGGCCGGACGAGCCGTCCTGACTCTGGCGCTGCAAAGACGCAACCGAAGCGCACTCGCAAGAAAGTATAGGCGTTTATTCGTCGTCGCTGGTCTCCTCGCCACGTTCAGCTTTTGCCTCAGAAATAATTTTTGCATGTAGATGCGACGGAACGTCTTCGTAATGAGAAAATTCCATGTGGTAGGATCCACGCCCGCCAGTAGCCGAGGTTAGTTGTTGTTCGTACGTCAGCATTTCTGACATAGGGACTTGCGCCTTAATTAATGTGGACACGCCGCGTGTTTCCATTCCGCCGATGCGACCGCGGCGCCCATTAAGATCACCCATTAGATCTCCAGCAAAATCACTCGGTGCATAGACTTCCACGTTCATTACTGGTTCTAGGAGTGTTGGTTTAGCTTTTGACATTGCATCGCGAAATGCAAGACGTCCAGCCATTTTGAACGACATTTCGTTTGAATCTACAGCATGAAACTGACCGTCGTGCAGTGTGACCTTGAAATCAACCATAGGGTAACCCGCAACATAGCCTCGGTCGCGAGCTTCAAGGATTCCCTTTTCAACGGCTGGAATAAATTGTCTGGGGATGGAACCGCCAAAGATTTCGTCGACGAATGAGAAATCTTCACCTCGTTTTAATGGTTCAACGCGAATTTTGCAGTCGCCGAACTGTCCATGACCTCCAGATTGCTTCTTATGCCGACCGTGGGCTTCTGCAGCTGCTGTAATGGTTTCCCTGTAGGCGATGCGTGGAAGTTTAAGGTTTACTTCAACACCAAAGCGACGCTTAAGCTTGGCAACAGTGACTTCGATGTGCAGTTGACCTTGTCCGGAAAGCAACAGTTGTTTTGTTTGTGCGTCGCGACCATATTGAATAGTCGGATCTTCCTCTTCAAGTCGTTGCAGCGCCCCGCTAATTTTTTCCTCATCACCTCTACTTTTGGGTTCTATGGCATACGACAAGACCGGTTCAGCAAACAAAATCGGTTTAAACATTGTTGTACTGGTCTTGTCTGCGAGCGTATCACTTGTTTGGGTGTCTTTCAGTTTAGCGACCGAACCGATGTCACCGGCACGAACTTCGCCGACGGCCTCTTGATGTTTTCCTTGCATGATGGCCAGAGACCCGAGGCGTTCATTCTTTGACTGAGTCAGGTTGTACACGGATGAATCTGACTTCAAGGTTCCGGCGGCAACTCGAAATAAAGTGATACGCCCGGCGAATGGATCAGCGATTGTCTTCCATACGAATACAGCAGGCGATGCATTGACACTGTGGTCATAATCTTCCGGCTCAGCGGTGTCTCTGTTGATAGCGGGTAGCGGGTGATCCGCGGCAGACGGAACGTATGTGGTTATGGCATCCAGCAGTGCCTGGGCTCCAATATTTTCGTGTGCTGACGTGCAGACTAAAGGAAAGATCTCTCGTGCGTTAGTTGCTTGTTTAAGGCCAGCTTCTAAGTCCTCTTGGCTTAGAGTGCCTTCTTCAAAAAACTTTTCCATTAAAGAGTCGTCAGCTTCTGCAACCATTTCAACCAATGCCTCTCTTGCCTTTGCTGCTTGTTCACTGAGGGTTTCAGGAACCTCTCCATTTGTTGCGGTACCATTCTTGTCAGACGAGAACCTAACGCTTTTCATGCCAACTAGGTCAACAAGGCCGTTAAAGTCTTTTTCAGCTCCGATAGGAATCTGTATCGGAACGACAGTACGGCCTAATGAGCCGTGTAGTGATTCAAGAGAGCGATCAAGGCTGGCACGTTCCCGGTCAAGAAGATTCAAGACTACAAGACAGGGGAGTCCGAGTTCTTCTGCGATGCCCCAGACTTTTTCAGTTTGTACTTCGACACCGGCGACCGAATCCACAACGACGATCGCTGCGTCTGCGACCCGTAATGCAGCACGCGTGTCACTCATAAAGTTACCGATTCCGGGTGTGTCAATTAAATTTATCTTTGTCTTATTCCATTCAACGAATGCAACACTAGAGGCCAAGGTGTGTTTGCGTGCGATCTCTTCGTCATCAAAGTCGGTTGTCGTTGTACCTTCGTCGACCATACCCAATCTGTTGACCATTTTTGCGTCAAATAACATTGCGGAAACTAATTGCGTTTTTCCTGATCCACTGTGACCTACGATGGCAACATTGCGAATACTAGACGCGTCATAGACCTTCATACACGCTACCCCTACCTCTCGTACTCTGGACCCGAACAGTTCAGGCGAAGAGCATTGTTCAGAAATGAATGCCAGCTACTATTGGAGCACCCTTATATCCGACGGCGGACGATACAAAACGATAAATTGAGGTTAAATCCTATAGTGTGCGGGCGAACGGCTCAAGTCTGTAAATTTGTAAACTGGTCGCCTGATTATTCGTAGCGCAGGGCTTCAATAGGGTCTAGGGCTGATGCCCGAATCGCTGGCATGATACCAAAGATGATTCCAACGGCTGCGGAAAAACCAATTCCGAGTGCGAATGACCACCAGGGCATTGAAATTGGAAAACCAGTTGCAAAATGAACGCCGAATCCAATTCCACTAC
>CAZWKO010000337.1:0-3520 GCA_964634925.1 uncultured Vicinamibacteraceae bacterium | reverse complement strand
TTAAATCTAATTTATTCTTTTATACTAAAATAAGATGCAAATCACATTATCCATTAATTAGTAAAAAGTATGACCTAGCTCACACTCTAAAAAAATAATGCGCCTAATCACATTATTATGAATAATTGATGAGTAAAATATTGTAAGCAAAAAAGGAGTAAGTGAAATGAAACAAATAAATCAAAGTCAAAATCAAAAGAATGAAACAAGTGTCACTACTCAGTATATAGACGTTCTATGCAAAGATAAACCTTTAATGGTAATTCAAACTAAGTGTGGAATGGGAAAATACAAATTTAACAGACTTGGAGAGAGCGAAGGTCAATTATACATTGAATTTAAACTTATTCATGATAATGATTTTAAGGATTGTGAAAAAATTGCTCACTATCTAGGAGAGTTTTGTTATTTATCACCTAAACAGTATCTATATGCATACAAACATTTTGCTTGCGCTTAGATTAAGGAGGTTAATATTATGTTAATTACGAAAGAGCTATTAATGACTTTATTAATTGTAATTGGAGTTGGAAAATATTCGGAAAGCAAAGCTCCAAAATATTATGAGATAATCACTGAAGATGGTAGAACACACAATATACAGGTAGATAAAGCTCAGAAACATGTCTGTCCGCTACATTGTGATGCAACGCATTATCACCGTGCATTGTTAATAGATGAGGAGATTGAGATGTTCGTAGATTTCTATAATATAGAAGGTCTTGAAAATAAGAATTCTTTCCTTAATTCATATGCTATTATTGATTTTGAAGAGATAAAAATGGGAAAAAAGACAAAACATCAGGAATTAAAAAAGATCAATGTTCAAACTTATTTACCATAATCAATATTCATTCTTGTTAAATTATGGAGTTATAAAAAAAATGGATATCAGTGATTACAGATTTGCAAAAAATAAATTTATATCTAAAGCTACTTTCCTTTTGGAAAATTCCGCTACTGTTTTATTGCCGCCCACGAATTATTTTTCTAGATAATTCTACGATTAAAGTCAAAATAAAATTAAAAAGAAAGGTTAAAAATCACTTAGGATCGATGTATCTAGGGGCTCTTACCGTTGGGGCAGATATAACTGCTGGGTATTTTGCTTTTCATTTTCTAAAAATGCACAATAAAAAAATCTCTCTTATTTTTAAAGATTTTCATGCTGATTTTTATAAACGTGCCATGGGGGATGTAGAGTTTAGCTGTGATATGGGAAGTGAAATAGAAAATATGATTAAAAAGGCAATATCAACATCTGATAGAGTTAATCTTCCTGTTACCGTAAATGCGGTGGTCCCTTCTATTTCTAATGAAATTATTGGAAAATTTATTTTAACACTATCTGTTAAAGTTAAATAATCTTTTGAGATACTCTAGACTAGATTTAAGTATAATTGATAGGTTACTTTCTTTATCTGGATATTCCAAAATTAATAAGAAAAAAAACTCCGATAAAATAATCAAAAAACTAAATCTTATAGGTTTAGATATCAAAGATCAGCATAGAGAAATTGTTGATTTATATATTGATCATCTAAATAGTGATATCACTACAAATCTTGGCAGGAGATTGCATATGACCCTATCATCTCTTTCTATGAATGAAGGAATTAAATTTACAAGGGCTCCTATCCAAGAAAGTAAAGAAATCTCTGATCCTCTGTTTATCATAGGTCTCCCAAGAAGCGGTACTACCAACCTCCATAACCTGCTTATTGATAATCTGGATTACAAAGGGTTTGAATATTGGCAGCTAACATCACCATCTTCAATATTTAAGAATAAAACTCTTGATCATTTATCACGAAAAACTCGTTCCTTGCTTGGCTTTTATTTATATAGGTATCTTGTTCCATCTATTCAGAAGATGCATAAGGTGAAGATGAGAACCTATGAGGAGTGCTGGCATTTCCAGAAGACGATGTTTTTATGCTACAATTATGTAATTCAACTCAAATTCTTTGAGTTTGAAGATTCTCTGCTTAATATGGATACAACTATCGTTCATAGGCAGTATAAGAGATTAATCCAAGATAACAGTAAATCTAATGAAATTTACGCGCTAAAATGTCCAGATCACATGATGTCCCTTCCTACAATCCATAAGGTTTTCCCCAAATCAGATATAGTATGGATCCACAGAGACCCCTTTGATTCTTTAATCTCCTATTGTTCAATGGTTAACGGTGTATGGGAGCTGTTTTTTGGTATGACAGATAAAAAAGAGGTTGGCGCGTTTGTATTAGAGCTTTTTGATAGAATGCTTAAGAATGCTATTACTTATCGCTCTAAAGCAGATACTGGAATAATAGATATCAATTACAATGAACTGATTGACAATAGAGAGAATATTATAGAAGAATTAAGCGAGAAGCTGAATAAAAATATTATTCTAACCAATCAAGGCAGGGAAACTAAATTTTTCAAGAGTAAGTATAATAAGAATAAGTATGATTACGGGATATCAAGGCAGGAGGTATCTGATAAACTACCCTACTATAAAGAACAATTTTCTGATTATTTGAAATGAAAAGATTCCAATATTTATGTAAATTAAAATCATGACTTATTTATTATTCATATTACTATTGCTTATTGCAACCTCATCTGATAATGAGTGCTTTAGAAATATAAAGGTAGTTTATTGAAGAATAATCACAAATTAAGTAATTATATTCTCAGATATAAACTTCAGACCCGTTGGAGAGATTTAGATGCATTTCAACATGTGAATAACGCTGAATATGCGACATATATTGAGTGTGCACGAGTTGATCTTTTTAAGAGGTGGGGAATAAAAGGAACGAATGAGGGGCAATCCATCATTATGGCCTCACTGAAGATAGACTATCTCGCTCAATTAAAGCACCCCAGCTCTCTTGTTATTGGTCAAAGAGTAAGCAGAGTTGGTAGCACAAGCTTTGATATAGAGTCTGTTATCTTTAATGAGGATGAAAAACCAGTTTGTGTTGGTTTGGTTGTGGCTGTCTGCTTCGACTTTGATAATCAAAAGCCTGTAGAGGTTTACGATAGCATAAAAGATGACTTTAACGGATAAACTCTTCATTACCTGCCCTAGAGGTCTTGAAGATCCCCTCTCTAATGAAATCAGTACCCTTTTAGGATTAAAACCCATTATAGATGCAGGCGGAGTTCACATACAAGGCAGCGACGAATCTATATATAAACTTAATTTAATAACAAGAACATCCATGCTTGTCTTGCAAGAAATCACTAGCTTTAAATCAACAGGAATTGAAGATCTTTATAAAAAGGTTAAATCTTATCCATGGCATAAGCTAATATCTTCATCTGATACATTCTCAATTCGCTCTAAGATTAACTCCAGATTATTTCAACGCTCTAATACTCTAACTCTAAAAGTTAAAGATGCAATCGTTGATAGAATTAGAATGGAAAGCAATAGCAGACCTTCCATAGACAAGGAAGACCCAACCTATCCCATAATTCTAAATATTAAAGATAATAAAGTAACAATCTATCTTAATACCAG
>CAZWKO010000336.1:0-3525 GCA_964634925.1 uncultured Vicinamibacteraceae bacterium | reverse complement strand
TGACAACCCCGCGCTCATCAACATCGCTGGCCACACTACGCAGTGAAATCGAGTGATGTCTTTTCCAATTACATGTAGGTCGGCAGGCCACCACTTTGCAAATAGCGAATCATCGACACCGTAACCGACTGCCGATGCGTAATTTATAAGCGCATCAACCCATACATAAACGACACTTTCCGGGTCGGATGGTAGCGGAATGCCCCAGGACTGCCCTGTCCGGCTTATCGATATGTCCTCGAGGCCAGCTTCAATCAAACGTAAAATCTCATTGCGACGACTCTGAGGTTCGAGAAACTCAGGATGCTGGTCGTAGTGCGCGCGCAACCTCTGTTGGTAACGAGACAATCGAAAAAAGTAGTTTTTTTCTTTAATCCAGTCCGGTGACTTGTAGTGCACTGGACACTTGCCGTCGACCAGATCTTTTTCTTGCTTAAAGGCCTCGCACGATACGCAATACCAACCCTCATAGAAACCTTCGTAAATATCACCCGCGTCTGCGATACGAGACACAAGCGTTGTTACTGCCACCCGGTGTCGGGACTCGGTTGTACGAATGAAATCGTCAAATGAAATGTCAAGTCGACCCCACACCTCTCGGAATGCTGTCTCCATCTCATCACAAAACGCTAGAGGCTCTTTGTTGAGTTCGCGTGCGCGCTGAAACACATTCTGCGAATGCTCGTCATTCCCCATCATAAAACGCGTGTCGACACCCGACAGACGTTTGTACCGAGCGATGACATCAGCAGCGATCTTTTCGTATGCCGTCCCAAGATGCGGTCGGCTATTCACGTAATCAATCGCGGTAGTGAGATAAAACTTTGACATCGATAACGAAAACTAAGAAGAAGCACCTGAGTCTAGCCACGACTTCATAACAACGGCTTGAATCTCTTTTACAGATCGTCCGAGCTCCTGAGCACCACGCGCACAATCATCAAATTCGGGAGCAATATTTAAGACTGTCCCGTTCCGGCGCGCAACCTTGACCCGGACTTTTCCAAATGGACTATCGATGGAAACAATCTCACGATCAAGCGTGCTCCGGTCCATTTCGGACACGCGAACACCAATAGTTGTCGACTCTATAAACAGTAGCGTCGTCAACACCTCACGATCCTTCGGACGAGCAATAACCGTAACCGATGTAGCCGGTCTATTCTTTTTCATTTGTATCGGCGCATAAAATACGTCGAGTGCGCCCGCTTCGATCAGGCGCTCCATCAACACACCATAAATCTGGGGATTCATATCGTCTATCTGACACTCCAGCACAACCACACGGTCAGAGTCAGCCACGCCGGTCGTCTCCCCCACAAAAGCCCGAACCACATTCGGACGTCCTCTAAAATCTCGGTCTCCTGCGCCATACCCAATTTGAGTAATACGCATCGGAGGAACGACGCCGTACTCATCCGCATATCCGGTAACAAGTAAGGCCCCGGTAGGTGTCACAAGTTCTACCGCCGGTCCATTCGAATAAATTGGTGCATCGACCAATAATCTGGCCGTCGCTGGTGCCGGCACTGGAAGTTCTCCGTGTGCGCAACGGACGGTTCCTGACCCGACATTCATCGCCGACGCAATAATCTGATCAACATCGAGCAACTCAAATGCGCACACTGCACCAACAATATCCACAATCGAATCAACGGCACCCACTTCATGTAGATGAACCTCTTCAATCGGCATCTGGTGAATTTCCGCCTCAATTCCTGCAAGCCGACGAAAAAGCGATATCGCCCTCAACTGACTCTCCGAAGACAACTGCGACCGGTTAACTATTTCAGTGATCTCGGACAGGCCACGATGCTGATGATGGCTATGCTCGTGGTCATGACTGTGCTCGTGGTCATGACTATGCTCGTGGTCATGACTGTGCTCGTGGTCATGACTGTGCTCGTGGTCATGACTGTGCTCGTGGTCATGACTAACATCACGCCCAACGGGAGAACTTTCCACAGCCACGGAATCGATAACTCGGAATTTCGCTGCGCCGATTCCACTCCGATCAACACGATCACAACACACGCGGACACCATCAAGGTCAAGCGACTCGACGACTGCTTCGACATCGGCAAACGAGACGCCTGCGTCAATAAGAGCCCCCACAATCATGTCTCCAGAAACTCCAGAAAAGCAGTCAAGATACAGAATGCGTGACATGCCTATTCCTTTCCCAGCCTTGTCACGTTTGAGATCGCCAACACTATTGATTCTCCTTTGACACCCACCACTGCCCGTGAGCCAGAAGTTCCGCCCACCCGGTCAGTCTTATCTTATTGTTCTCAGTCCATTCAACTTGCTGGGCTCCCCCTTCAGATACGACGTCAACAATGCGATTCGCGCCACCAAATCCAGCTGCTGCCACGGCCGAGGCACAGGCACCGGTACCTGATGACGAGGTCGGTCCAACGCCTCGTTCCCAAATCAGAATTCGGATACGGTCAGGCCGCTCAACGACCACAAGCTCAACATTCGTTCCGTTTTGAAAATACTTGTGCGACGTCAACCTCGAGCCGAGCTTCTGAAAACTCCGTTGAGCTTCTTCGTATGAAGGCATCAAGACAACACACTGCGGATTCCCCACCGAGAGACTGACAATTTGCACCAGGCGTCCATCAATATCCAGCTTTTCCTGTCGTATCGATAACGGCTGCCCCATGTCAGCTCGAAACAAATAGCGCTGTCCATGATGCTCGAGCAACGAAAGTGACTTTCGGCCACCGTCGGTATCAATGACAATATCTGACGTATCACCGCCGGTGCCACCGCGTTGCTTCGCGATCCAGGCCGCCAAGCATCGAACACCATTGCCAGACACTTCGGCAACACCGCCGTCGGCGTTATAAAGCGTCATCTTTGCTCCATCTTTTGCAGGGCTGTACAGGATCAGTCCGTCGGCACCAACACCAGCATGGCGATCACAAATTCGCCGGGCTAATCCTTGACACTCGATATGCGTAGTCTGGTCACTCGGCACACACAAAAAATCGTTGCCATACGCGTGGCCTTTAAAAAAATCTAACGTCATGAAATTACGCTATCGCACCTATGGATTCACCGGACTTGCAAAAACCCAAGTAACCCCCCCCGTCAGTCCAATACTCGCATCTTGGGGTGTCAGTCCAGTTAAAAAGCCCACGTCCAGACGAACCGAGCCACGCGTATAACGCGTACCAAATGCAATTCCGCCTCGCGACTCTGTCCCTGGTGGTGGTGTGCCCCGGCGCGTGCTCACACGTCCATTAATCTCACCTACCACCTCAACCGCCTGAGTAATCGCACGAGCGACTGAAACTCCATAAGTCAATAGATCGTTTTGACGGTCACCGCGTGTTGGGTCAGACAGGATCGCCAGCCCCACATTTCCAACGACACGAACAGACTGCATCGTCTTGCCAACAAGCAAGGACTGAAAGAAATCCATTGTATCGAGACCCAGACCCGTCTCATTGCTCGCATTTGGCAAGCGTGTCGCAAAGCGGAGCGCCAGCGCTGGCATTCTGGTCCCCTCGGCCA
>CAZWKO010000335.1:0-3551 GCA_964634925.1 uncultured Vicinamibacteraceae bacterium | reverse complement strand
AAAAGCGACGTCGATTTACAGGATCTGCCATGGTGGTCTCTTAGTCACAGTTGATAAGTTTGGCCTTCGGGTTAGCGATAATTGACATGATTCGCCAGTCACCATCAAATTTTGCAAATACGTACGCAGACGCACCTTGTGTAAGCACGCTGTTATCGTTCCGATATCGCGTGAACTGAACCGTCAAAAGCGCACTGCCAGAGTTGAGCACGCAGATTGTTGCCGTATCGGTTTCCGAATGACTGTAGCGCTCCGCTGCTAGGTCTCTATGGATTTCGTCGAACGCTACTTTCGTATCAGTTGTGGTCAGCCTGACGGTGGCTCCCTGATCACCGAGCTGAAAAGATGGGGCCGAATAGACGTGATTCGCCACAACGTCGGTCTGCCCAGCAGAAAAAGCGGCAATGTAGGTGTCCCAGGCAGTAAGAACTTCTTCTTTTATTGTGTCTTCAGCGAGTTCCTGCCCGCTAACAATGGAACCACAGAAGATTATGGTTAAGTAAGCGAATAATATGGACCCAAATATTCGAATCATCAGACCGCTCCTTGCGTCACGATACGCTGTGTAGTAGCCGAAGGCCAATTATTCCAGACACACAAGCTGTACGATTCGATTATGCTTTTGTAGCTGGAGGTTGAGAAGCTATGTCGCAGTATCTTACGAAGTGCACTTTCGGGTTTGGTTTTGCTCTGACGATGGTCGTTGGACACAGTTCCGCGGTTCTTGCGCAGAACGTGGATTGGCAGTTACACAATCTTGATCTGCATGGAAGCCGGTACGCCGACATCGATCAAATCACGCCTGAAAATGCTCACCAATTGACACCTAGGTGGTTATTCCAGCATGGCGTTATCGATGGTGTGAGTAACCAGACGACGCCAGTTATTGTTGACGGCATTATGTACGTCACGGATTCGCGAGGCAGTGTGTATGCCGTTGACGCATACGACGGTCACCATCTCTGGACCTACGACGTAACCGAATTGCTTGGTGGTGGTCGTAGAGAAGGATATGTTTTTCGGCATCGTGGTGTGACGTACGAGAATGGGGTGGTCTACAGCGCTGCCGGATCTTTTATGTTTGCCCTGGATGCAAAAACTGGCGAGCCGATCGAATCGTTTGGTGATGGCGGGCAGGCTAGTGTCATCCTCGACGTGCTTCGGCTGGACTATCCCGACGTAGAGACCGCGATCTCAATGGGCTATTGGTTTACCACGGCGCCACAAATTCATAATGGCGTGTTGTACGTTGGGTCAACGCGGAGCGAAAGTAATATTCCAGGTGGGCATGTGTTGGCGGTTGACGCTGCGACTGGTGAGGTTCTCTGGCACTTCAACACGGTTCCTCAAGATGAAGGGGACCAAGGCTGGGATATCGCTGGGCCGACTTGGGTGGGTGGTGAACGTGAGGGAGGCGGTATTTGGGAAACTCCGTCGATCGATCCTGAACTCGGCATGATGTATATCGCTGTTGGGAACCCGTTTGGTCCATCTGATCTGCGGGATGGCCTTAATCTATTCACGGATTCGGTTGTGGCTCTTGATCTTGAGGATGGCCAACTACAGTGGTACTACCAGCTGGTTCACCATGATGTTTGGGATTATGACAATGGAAGCCAGCCCATTTTGTTTGATATGGAACTCGATGGTGCACCAGTAAAAGCATTAGCGCAGGCTAATAAGAACGGCTGGATGTATTTATTGAACCGTGAAACAGGGGAGCCGATTCATCCCATTATCGAGACGCCCGTTCCGACGGAGACTGATCGGGAAGGTGAGGAGCCGTGGCCCACGCAGCCCATTCCCCATAAGGCCAATGGGGATCGAATGGAACCAGCGTCGCCGGTCTTTCCTGAGCTGATTCCGCCGGAGCATGCCGAGGGAAAGCGCCTTGAAGTGCAGTTTACGCCTATTGCATCAGATCGTTCGAATCAGATATTTGCTCCAGGATTTGGCGGCGGACCAAGTTATGGTCCAATCGCGCATAGTAAAGACACCGGGTATTTGTATGTCAATGCGATTGACCAACCATTTAATTCTGGGCGGGGGCCGAGGATGTTTATGTCGGCCTATGACCCGACGACTAACGAGCTTGTGTGGCGTCAGATCTACGAAGGATATGGACAGGCCGGACCTGTCGTGACATCAGGCGGGGTGGTATTTGTTGGCACTGGCAGCAATATCGCAGGCTACTTTTTTGCACTGGATGCCAAGACCGGCGAAGAACTGTATCGCTTCAACACTGGAGCGGGCGTGTTTTCCTCACCAAGCGTTTATATGGCGAACGGTGAACAGTTTGTGACGGTGGCTTCAGGAGGTGGCGACCGCGGCCGGCGCGGGGGCGACCTTATTCTGAGTTTTGCATTGCCGAAGACTAACTAGTACAGCACGGATCAGAATAAGGAGGAATGATGCCTCGTATCTATGTCCTCCACGAAAATGATGCGTGGGTTGAACCACTGCGAGACGCTCTTAATGAACGTGGGTTGCCGTTCGAAGAATGGTTTCTCGACAACGGAGTCGTTGATTTTCGAGAACCGCCGCCGGTCGGGATTTTCTACAACCGGATGAGTGCGTCGTCGCACACTCGCCATCACCGTTACGGCCCTGAATATGCAGCGGCTGTACTGAGTTGGCTTGAAGAGCATGGTCGATGCGTTCTTAACCCTAGTGCGGCTCTTCGCCTCGAGGTGAGCAAGATCGCGCAATACGCGGCGTTGAACAGTTATGGCATCAAAACACCATCGACTATCGCGGCAGTGGGTCGTGAGGCTTTAGTGTCTGCTGCTCGTCGGATGGATCCGCCGGTTTTCACGAAGCACAATCGTGCGGGGAAGGGGTTGGGCGTTCGTTTGTTTCAGACTAGTGACGCGTTTTCAGATTACGTATGGAGCGAGGCATTCGAACCATCGATCGACGGGATCACTTTAGTGCAGGAGTACATCCAGTCTCCGGAGCCATTTATTACGCGCGCGGAATTTATTGGTGGACGGTTTTTTTATGCGGTACGAGTCGATACGAGTTCCGGTTTCGAGCTTTGTCCTGCTGATGCCTGTCGCACTGAACAGGAGGATGCGTTTTGCCCTACTGGTGATACTGACGGCGTACCCGGGCGTTTCCGAATCTTGAACAGTGACGAGCAGCCACCTCGGGATTTGCTTTCAGCTTATGAGGAATTCCTCAAAGGGAGTCAAATTCATATTGCAGGGATCGAGTTTATTGTGGATAAGAATAGCGACGTATGGACATATGATGTGAATACGAACACTAATTACAACAGTGACGCGGAAGCGACGGCTGGCCGTTTCGGCATGAGGGCTCTTGCGGAGTACCTTGGCGCTGAGCTTGAGGCGCTTCTGTCAACAGCAGCAACAGCTTAGAGATCGAAGATGAGCGGTGTAAAATCACCAGGAATCAAATAAAACCCGCATCGAGTGAGGGCGGAGAATAAAGATGATGTCAAAAACACAAATGGTTTGTAGCGCGCTTATGGTGGCCATGGGTGGAGTACCGGCTTTTGCGCAGGAGAGTAACGCAGTCCCTGAACTGTC
>CAZWKO010000334.1:0-3578 GCA_964634925.1 uncultured Vicinamibacteraceae bacterium | reverse complement strand
TCGAGTCCTTGTGCACCCACCAATCTTTTCAAGGGGTTAGGTGGTTTTTTAGAAGAGCAGTCTAAAGTACTTTGACACATTTTGGGTGAAAGGGAGCCTTTCGTATGGCGGCTACGGGCTATATCCCAAGCTCGCAATTTTAAAATTCATTACTTCCGCTCTTAATCAGCCGTTAAATTTCAGATTTCTTGGCTGCCTGCTCTTCATCAATTTAAACTTCGGCCGGTGCCAGCGGCCCACGCCGAGCTTCTCCGCCCGGTAATTGAAAATGGATATCGTGCGCGTCGGAAATGCGAACGACTTCGTGAGGGTTTGCGACGTTGTGTATAGCCTTGAACAGGTCGAAAAGCTTGTTAGTCGGCTCAGCCCAAAAAATCCCTTTAACCGTCTCACCGGAATTGTTGAACAGTCCATGGTTCGAATAGCGCGGAAAGGGGATAATTTCACCCGGAACCGCGTGCTGTTCTTCGCCGTCGAGGAGCATGTCCAACTCACCCTCGGTCAGATATAGGAATTCATCTTGGGTCGAATGTGAGTGCGGCGGAATGTAGGTTTCTTCAGGAATTATCCCTTCCCACCACATCCTATTTTGGTCGACTTGTTTGGGGATGTAGATCTGTCCCATCACGTTCCACACCATGTCACCAATAGGCTTGGTTTCATTGAGAATGCGGTCGATCTCTTTAACGGTCACCTTCATGATCAGCTTTCTCCCTTTAACTTGCGCTGCGCCTTCGTCCAAACCGGGTTGAAAGCAGCAAAAATCGGTTTAGGCTTCCAGCCCTCTCGGGCATCAGCCAATTCATCAGCATCATAATAGCCGATCAAGATACCGGCCTCTGCAATATTCCGTTGCACGTCGACGGTCTCCAGCATTCCATCGGTCACAGTCACCCGCTGACGTGGCTTTAGGGACCATTCAAACAGCAATTTTTCTAGCCGAGTTCGCTCCACTTGAAACGCTGGATCGGCACCGAGATCGTTGAACTCGTTAGGATCGGTCTCAAGATCGAACAGTATCGGCCGATAGCCGTCGGATAGGACGTATTTGTAGCGGCCATCGAACACCATGCGGAGCCAGCATTCCCGGGGCGGCTTATTGAGGTTGATGCGGGCATCCATGAAAGCGTAGTCGTATTCGCTGATCACGTAAGTGCGCCACTCGTCAGGTGTATCTCCATGGAGAAGAGGCTGGAGAGCGCGACCATCCATGATATGGGGCTCGGGATATCCGCCAACCGCCTCCAAAATTGTCGGCGCGAGATCGATGGCCTCAATCAACTCGTCGGAGACCGTTCCCCGGGTCTTATCGGCATCCGTGCTGGGATCGTAAAGGATGAACGGAATATGCACGCTGGGTTCGTGAAATAGGTCTTTCTCGCCCATCCAGTGATCGCCCAGATAATCTCCGTGATCGGAAGTGAAGGCGATCATAGTGTCGTCCATCCGACCCTGTTCTACCAGGAACGCAACCAACCGCCCAATCTCATCGTCAATTTGCTTGATCATGCCCATATAGGCGGGCAATACCGAATTGCGGACCTCCTCCCGGGACATGGCTTGGGAGATCTTTAACTTTTGAAATTCACCGTAGACCGGATGGGGGTCTTCTTTTTCGCTCTCCTCCCGCACTACCGGCAAAGCGTCTTCGGGACCATACATACCGGCATAAGGGGCGGGTGTCATATAAGGCCAGTGAGGTTTGATATAGGAGAGGTGCAGGCACCAAGGGTCCTCGTCGGCTTCGGAAATGAAGTCGATGGCGCGGCTGGTGATGTAGGCCGTCTCGGAATGCTCCGCAGGAACGCGCGCCGGTAAATGGGCGTTTTTGAGATACCAGCCCGAGAGGAGCTCGCCGTTAGGCCCCTCGGCAGAATTAGCCCAATCTTCCCAGGGATTGTCACCGCTGAAGCCGTGTTCCCGCAAGTAATCGTTATAGACGGGATGTGGATCGTGGCTGGAACTGGGATGTACCCCGTCATCTCGCTCATAGGGTTCGAAACCGCATTCTGCGACATAAACACCTGCGGCGGATTTTTCATCGATCCCGAGGCGCGCCATCCCGGCATAGTCGGCACGCATATGGGTCTTGCCAACCAAAGCGGTGCGGATGCCGAGCGGGCGGAGGTAATCGCCTAGGGTTTTTTCGCCAACGCGTAAGGGTACAAAGTTCCAACTCGCGCCGTGGGAATTGACGTAGCGTCCCGTGTAGAAGCTCATCCGAGATGCACCGCATACTGGCGATTGGCAATAGGCGCGATCGAATAGAACGCCGCGTGCTGCAAGTCCGTCGATATGAGGCGTTTCTAGTTTCGGGTGGCCATAACAGGATAGGTAATCCCACCGCAGCTGATCGCACATGATGAACAGGATATTGCGAACGTTGGCCATACTTGTTTACCTCAATTAGACTTTTATTAAAGTATATAGATACATATATCCGCATATCGACAGCTATATCTCAATGCCGCAAATTTCAAACATATTACATTCATTCTTAATCGGCCGTCACCCACCAACTAACTTCAATTCTTCCCCACTTTATGTAATCATCACGGAATGAAACGACTGCTGCCAGTTCTGATGGGTTTCGTACTCCTGTTGTTTTCTTCAACAAAGGTGTGGAGTTTGCCTCCTTGTCCTGAAAAAGGCGTTCGGAACAATTGCTTTGGTACCTATAAATCTGATGACGGTTCCAAATATGTCGGGGAATGGAAAGATGATCAATCTCACGGACAAGGGACTAAAACCTATGCTAATGGAGATAAATACGTCGGTGAATTCAAAGATGGGAAAGCAAAGGGAAAAGGTGCATATACCTATGCCAA
The DNA here is from genome assembly GCA_964634925.1 of uncultured Vicinamibacteraceae bacterium. Taxonomy (GTDB): domain Bacteria; phylum Acidobacteriota; class Vicinamibacteria; order Vicinamibacterales; family UBA8438; genus DTWD01. The sequence continues at coordinate 750 of CAZWKO010000334.1, read as the reverse complement.
CGGAGACAAAACCTCGGGTGAATTCACCGAAATAATACAACCCTTTCTGATCTGCGACGATCCAGAGAAGTTATTCGCTAACGGCTCCGTACATCTAATCTATATCGATGCTGCCAATTGTTCCTATTGCGATTTATATAAAAAGATTTACTTACCAAATTTTAAAAAACAGAATTTGGCAAAAAAAATATATTTCACAATAATCGAAACGGGGGATTACCGGGATACAGATCGAGATGAGGATTGGCCGGAACACCTTCAATGGATTCGTGACAAAACTAAAGTTCATCGGGGCACACCACGGTTCATCGTGATGTCTGGACGGGATATTATAGCCAATGAAGGCGGCACCCGTCGGTGGAATAGTCGTGTTATCCCGCTTTTAAAGCAACTAGTAGGTGGTTGAAAACAGGGCTTTATATCAAAATCACGGATGTCTTCGCATTGCGCTTCTTTCTAATTTTTTGGCCTTTTCAACCTCTTTTGTAACGGGAGACGGTTAAGGGGATTAGTGTTACGGAGAACGGATGAACGAGAACTGTTTCTAACTTAAATAATGATTGTAACTTGGGCGGCGCGAGGCGGGAAATAAAAGTTACAGTAAAGTCTGTAAGGTATTGAAAACAAAGAAAATAACCAACCCCCTGGGGATCACCACTTACCACTTAAGATATTGAAGTTAAAAGAATTTATTATTCAAAAAGTGACTAACGTATAAAGGTTAGTCACTTTTTACTAATTTTATTCTTC
>CAZWKO010000333.1:0-3585 GCA_964634925.1 uncultured Vicinamibacteraceae bacterium | reverse complement strand
AAACAGCAAACGCTGCAGAAGATTATGCCGATTCTTTTTCATACATGGCTGAATATTATTTAAGTATTGGTCTATTTTATGAAGCTACTGAACAGTTAAGATTGGCATTGTCTGTGGAATCTATTAACGAAATACAAAAGGCAAAATTTATTGCTAGACTCCAAGAAATAGAAGAATTTATTGAAGAGAATGAAATGGACCGAAAAAAAGGAAGTCCCAAAGGCAAGAGGACTGAGTTTTGAGTACAGTATTTGCAACAAAGCCTATATTGCCAATCATGTTTCTCATTCTCACATCGGGTTGCGCCTATCAAAATGAATTAATCAATGATCCCATTGATCCTTTAGAAAGCAGAAATCGTTCTATTTATACCTTTAATGAAAATTTAGACAAAGCCATACTAGAACCCGCAGCAGATGGATATGACTATATAACTCCCAATATTCTCCAAAAAGGGTTTAATAATTTCTTCGACAATCTTAACTACCCTGTGACGATTATCAATCAAGCACTACAAGGAAATATTGGCGAATCATTGCAAGACACTCTTCGATTTACTATTAATAGTACGCTTGGTGTGTTTGGATTATTTGATCCTGCCACAAGCATGGGCTTAACTGAACATGATGAAGATTTTGGTCAAACTTTAGCCGTTTGGGGCATGAAAGAGGGGCCTTATTTAATGCTTCCTTTTTTTGGACCCAAAACACTAAGAAGTCTAGCTGGAGATTTGACTGATGGGTTATTTAACCCCTTGTTACATATCAACGATACAAATCTCAAAATAAAAACCAATCTTATCAATATTCTCCAAGACAGGTCAGATCTATCAACTCTTGAAGAGGAACTAGACAATTCATTCGACCCTTATCAGTATATTAAGGATTCATATATGCAGAACCGAGAGTATAAAATCAACAATGGGAATATCATCGAGGATGATGAAGAAGTAGATTTTGATTTTGATGACTTTTGATTATTTCTGGTTTTCTAATCGAAGAATAACTGAATCAAGTCCGTTAGCTTGAATTTCAGCCTTGAATTGGTTTCTGTAATTTTTTATGTATGATATTCCTTCAATACGCACATCGTAAAAACGCCAACCTTCTTTAAATTTACCAAAACTAAAATTCATTGGGATACTCTCACCTTTATAATCAACATCACTTTTAACCGTAATTTTTTTATGATCTTGAAAATTGGTAACAATAGGTTGTACAGAAATTTTACTGACATCAAAGTTCAACATAGAGATCGAATAAGATCGAATCAATGATTGGTATAAACCTTCCGTAAATCTTTTTCGTTGGTTTTGATTTGCTCTATCCCAAAAACTGTCTAAAACCAGTCTGCCAGCATATTTTTTTTGAAAGTATGGCGACAAAGTCGCATCAATAATGCTATACAACTCAGATCTGTTTTCTCTTAAGCGTTCTTTATTAGCTTCATCACCCAGTTTTAACTCTAAAGATTCAAGAGATATTGAAATCATTTGACTCGGAGATAAATCTGCTAAAACAACTGCTGAACCAATATTTAACAGCAAAAAAATACTTACAATAAATTTAATTTTTCTTAAATACATACGACATATTTAACTAAAAGGATCAGCTTAGACTAGTTCCATCTGAGGATTATAATTTCCAGTACGAGCCAAACCATTAAGCCTAGATCTTTTTAATAACTCAGCTTGAGCAGACACTAAATTTTTATTATTTCCACTCCAAATTCTTAACGGGGAAGCTTGTAATGCTCTCCCGTAAGAAAAAGATAACTGCCAAGGATGTGGACCTAATTCATTCATAGCGCTCAAATGTGCCGTTGCTTCCTCAGAGGTCTGACCACCAGATAGAAATGCAATTCCTGGAACGTCGTTGGGTACGTTAGATGTTAAACAATCTATTGTTGCTCTGGCCACTGTTGCTACATTAGCTCGATTATTAGCGTCAGTCCCAGATATCACCATATTTGGCTTTAATATCATTCCATTTAATCTAACTTGTTGATTTTTAAGCTCGGTGAAAACAGAATCCAAAACTTTTGCAGTCACTTGGTAACAGACTTCTAAACTGTGGTTCCCATCCATCAAAACCTCAGGTTCAATAATTGGCACAATAGATGATTCTTGGGCAAGCGCAGCATATCTTGCGAGAGCATGTGCATTAGTATTGATACAAGTAACGCTTGGAATTTCCTCTCCAATGGTAATAACTGCCCTCCATTTTGCAAAGCGCGCACCTAAGGCGTCGTATTCTTTGAATCTTTCTCTGAGCCCATCAAGGCCTTCTGTTACTTTCTCACCTGGACAAGCTGCAAGCTCTTTAGCGCCTTTATCAACTTTAATACCTGGAAGTATGCCAACAGAATTTAAATATTCAGGAAATGGAATACCTTTGTTGGTTTTTTGCCTAATAGTTTCGTCAAATAAAATCACACCGCTTATATAGTCTGAAATACCAGGTGCTGTAAACAACATATTTCGATAAGCTTGCCTGTTCGCTTCAGTTGAATCCGTTTCAATGTCATTGAACCTTTTGGTAATAGTTGGCGTACTCTCATCTGCAGCTAATATACCTTTGTTAGGTGCAACCATCGCTTGTGCTATAGAATTTAATTCGGTTGAACTCATCAGTTTTTCTCCCAATTTGAGACATTGATTATAACGAATCAGTTCAATGGATTTCTATTACATTTTTCACAAGAACCAAAACAAAGCTACAAATATCACTTATATTGGACTAAAATAGTACTAATTAATAATAACAATATATGAATCGTGTTAAGAATTAATAAAATGTCGGATTATGGGATGCTGATCTTGGGAGATCTTACACTGAAAAAAGACGCTTATGTATCTGCAACAGAAATAGCCTCCTCCACACATATTTCGTTACCGACAGTCCAAAAACTATTAAAAAAACTTCATAAGAAAGAACTGGTGATCTCTAAACAAGGCCCTCAGGGTGGCTATGCATTACATGATTCAGCAAAACAAACGAGTGTAGCCATGATTATTAAGGCTTTGGAGGGAGATTTATCTCTAACACAATGCACCAGTAAAGAAGATAAATGCGCCATAGAAAGTTCTTGTCAAATTGGAAATGCCTGGCAAGTAATAAATCGAACAATCATTTCCTCTCTTGATAAATTAACACTTCTAGACTTAATTCAACCATCCAATATTAAACAATTTATCAGTATGGATATACCGATTCACTCTCCAACCAAAAATTAATTGTATGCAGCCTAGTAACAAAAAAAAGAGCAATCCTGATATTGAAAAATATATTGACCAAAACTATGAATATGGTTTTGTCACTGACATAGAGTCTGAAACAATACCACCTGGACTTGACGAGGATGTGATTAGATTAATTTCATCCAAAAAAAATGAACCGGAATTCTTACTTGAATGGAGACTTAAAGCTTTTAGACATTGGCAGAAAATGAAGACCCCAAAGTGGGCACAATTAAAAATTGGAGATATTGATTTTCAGTCGATTTCATATTTCTCAAAACCTAAACAAGAAAATGCACCCAAATCCCTTGATGAGGTTGATCCAGAATTACTGCTTACCTATGAAA
>CAZWKO010000332.1:0-3590 GCA_964634925.1 uncultured Vicinamibacteraceae bacterium | reverse complement strand
GTAGGCACCCCAGTAGCGCTTCAGCTCACCAGTGTCTGCATCGACAACCGCAATCCGCTTATTGAAGTATCCATCGGCGAAATAGATTTCGTTGGCTTCCGGGTCAACGCCAATTTCTGCAACCCGACCGTAGCTGTCCTCAGAAAGACTGTCACGCTCAAAAATACGCCGTCCGTCCCGTTCTCCAACCTGTCGAGCACCATGTGTGCCAGCAGACAACAAAAATTCGCCACTTCGCGTGAACTTCAACACGTGCGAGTCGCCTTGACCGTTTCCACCAATCCACACGTTATCCATGTGGTCGACGAGAATGCCATGATTCGACTCTGGCCACACATAGTCACCCGTCTCGGTGCCAGGTCCACCCCAGCTGTCAATCAAATTGCCCTCTTGATTGAAGACCATAACCGGAGGACCAGGTTGGCAACATTCGCTCAACGGCGGGTCCTGCGCCAGACCAATCTCGGTCGTTGCAACGAAGTTGTCCGGTGTATTTCGGTGCACAATCCAAATATTGTCTTGAGCATCGACATCAACACCGATGGTTGGGCCCATTAGCCAGTGGTTTGGCAGGTTGTCCGGCCAAGTCGGATCAACCTCAAACATCGGGGCCATTTTGGCGTTTGGGTCGGCGTTTGCCATAGGATCCGCTTCAGCGACCGGCTCCTCAGCCATTCCACCACCACCACACGCAACTGCGAGACCACCAACAAAAGTTGTCAGCAGAAGAAAAGCATACTTCCGATTCATCGTGTCCCCCCTAAACCAAGGCAGTAGATACCACGCTGGTTGAATCTCAAGACTGTGAAGGCCCAGTATACTTGGAAACCACTGAGAAATTGCAAAACGTCAAGCAACCGCGATCTTTGGTCATTTGGGCTATATTGCAAACTCAGTCAAACATATGCAGACTCAAAGGAAGGGGAGCAACATCTCGTGGGATTGCGAAATGGAAAATTAATCGTTCTAGCGGCCACGTTGGTGGCGATTCTCGCTGTTCCATCGTCCCCCACCGCTCACGATATCCCTGGCGATGTCAGTCTTCATGCCTTCGTAAGACCAGAGGGCAACCAGCTCCGTATGCTGATTCGCTTACCGCTCGAGGCCATGCTCGATGTCAACTTCCCGCTGAATGGTCCCGGCTATCTAGATATTGAAGGAGCGCGTCCACTACTTCCAGATGCCGTAATGCTCTGGCTCGGTCAAGAAATTGAGCTGTATGAGGAGGGCGTCAGGCTTCCTGAACCAAACGTCACCGACCTTCGCTTGTCTCTCCCGTCTGACCGCTCGTTTGAAACATACGATACAGCACTCACCCACATCCTCTCCGCAGAACGACTGTCTGCAGAAACGCAGCTCATCTGGCGCCAAGCCATGCTGGATGTAGTCTTGGACTACGACATCACCTCGGACCAGGCGGCGTTTTCAATTCGACCTGGTGTCGAACGCCTTGGCCTGCGCGTGGTGTCCTCGATTCGCTTCATCACACCAGCCGGCGCTGAACGTGTATTCGAATTACGCGGCGACCCCGGAATCGTCACACTTGACCCCCGCTGGCACCAAGCCGCGTGGAGGTTTGTTGTTTCTGGGTTCGACCACATTCTTGATGGACTTGACCACCTCTTGTTTCTGCTTTGTTTAGTGGTGCCTTTCAGACGTTTTAGAGCTTTGGTCCCGATCGTAACTGGATTTACGGTTGCACACTCGGTCACTCTGATTGCATCCGCGTATGACCTCGCTCCGAACGCGCTCTGGTTTCCTCCACTGGTTGAAACACTCATCGCACTATCAATCGTCTACATGGCCTTTGAGAACATTGTTGGAGCAAGTTCGTCAGAGAACACACCTATCCGTCGGCGCTGGGTCATGGCATTTAGCTTCGGCCTTATTCACGGCTTCGGTTTTTCATTTGCATTGCGTGAAACTCTCCAGTTCGCCGGCTCTCACTTGCTGACCTCTCTGTTGTCATTCAACATTGGTGTCGAACTCGGCCAACTCTTAGTAATTGCACTGTGCGTTCCGGCTCTCGAATTTCTGTTTCGATTTGTCGTTACTGAACGGATTGGAACGATCCTTATTTCAGTGCTTGTAGCTCATACAAGTTGGCATTGGATGGTCGAGCGCTACGACGTACTCGTCCAGTACGACCTGACCTGGGCTGCGTTTGGCAACGCCTTACTCGTTGGAATTATGCCGTGGTTGATCGTTACGATTCTGGCAGGAGCGATCGCTTGGTTTGCGTTCGGCAGTAACAGGCGTCCGGGAACACCTGAAAGCGCCACCGCAAAATAACGACGTTTGGCGTTAAGACCGATCGTGCCAGCGCACCTTAGAAAGACGTACATTCGGGAAATGTCCAGCGACTACAGCTAAATTGAAATCCTAGCTCTTCTTTTTTCTTACCTGAGCGACCGCCTCTGCGTCGGCAAACACACCCACGCCAATACCTACAGTCACAGCGAAGGGTCCACTGGCACCCACCGTGCCGTAGCAACAAATGAATGAATTAGGGATGGGTGTGATTCTCCCGAATGTCTTGGCTACAACGGGCAGCTTTCCCCGGCGTACTCCCCGCGGACCCAGCCTGCCAACATCTGCCACTCTGGGTCGTCCCGACTTTGCCAACGTCGCGGACCATTATGTGTATAAGCACCTCCACCATCGGGGTGAAGTGGTTTCAACAAAAAGCGACTCTGCTCGGCATTCCCAGGCGTAATGACCCTGGAAATTAGCCTGAAAGCACGCCGTGCCTCTTCATCACTCCACTCATCTCCACGTCCAGGCGCCGGTGCAAAGCCGATCATCCCACTCGAGTGGCAGTTGCTACACCGAAGCTGACCTTCCCGGGGATTCGCAAAGACGGTCTGAACACAGGACCGGAAAAACGCAAAGTCGATCTCTGGTTCTGGGTCCGGAATAAACTGGTCCCTAGGCAGTCGTTGAATCCACTGCAGGAACGCACCGTACTCGGGGTCATCTGTGGACTGCCAGAAGGTACCCCCCGTGTGTGGTAGCCCACCTGAATCTGTTGAGAGCGGCTTTAGCAACAATCGGCTACTCTCCGGGTTCGCCGTATTCACCAATTGCCCCACGACATCTAGATTCCGTCGCGATTGGTCAGTCGTCCAACCATTCTCTGATTCAGGCGTTTCCAAACTGAATCGGACACTCGTCTGCCATGTGTGACACATAACACACGCCGCATAAGATTGTTCGCCACGACTCGTGGTGCCACCACGATCCTTCATAAACACACTTTCCACCGTATCCCGATACGTTTCCACATCAGAATCAGTCGGAAATGCACTCGCCTGCGCCGCCACGGAGGTCAGACACAAGGCCAATGTCACTCCACACACACTCAGAATAACTGGCGCCCCAACCCGCCACAACGACTGACCTTGTTTCGTAAGCATCACCATTACTCCTCGGACCGCATATTCGTTCCATTCGGATTTACGCGGTCTGGCGGCAAAATCACGGTACTAATACGCGCAGGTCTCGCACCGGTCTTGATTTTGGCCACGATTTCGAGCGACTCCAGGTCCACAGCCAACGTGTGGTCAGAGCCAGACACTGCGACGTACATG
>CAZWKO010000331.1:3070-3600 GCA_964634925.1 uncultured Vicinamibacteraceae bacterium | reverse complement strand
GGTGTGGACGAAAGATGGAAATCTATCAGGGGGCAGAGCGTGACTGAGGAGGACAAGCAGCGGACAGATCCACTCCAAACTCTAGATGACATTAAACTCTTCGCCGATGTTTCGTCCGAAGATCTCTCTGTCCTATCAAAACAATGTAGGTGGATGGAATTCGTTGCAAACGACATAATCTTGGATCGGGAAGCTGACTCGCGAGACGTGTATTTTTTGACTAGGGGTAAGGTCCGGGTGATGAACTTTATTGGGACTGAGCACGAGGTCACCCTGGCAGAAATGTTGTCAGGTTCATACTTTGGAGAATTGTCTGCCATTGGACCGAGGGCAAGGACAGCCCGGATTATAGCTGTTGACCCAAGTACCGTTGGGGTAATGCCAAGGGAGACTTTTTTATCGATGCTGATGGATTTTCCCACGGTAGCAATAACTTTGCTCCGTAATTTGGCCTATACTATTTCTTCCATGAACGACCGTGTGTCTCTGCTATCCAAGACAAATCCACGGCAACGTGTGTACATAGAATT
>CAZWKO010000331.1:0-3060 GCA_964634925.1 uncultured Vicinamibacteraceae bacterium | reverse complement strand
GCTTCGGCTTGCCGTCCCAAATCCTCGAGGTGATGGAAGCTGGATCATCGAACCTCTCCCCAATCACAAAGATATTGCTGGATGGGCCGGTACGGCACAAAAAGAAGTGGCGGAGGCAATAGGGAAATTAGCGCGGGAAAAAATTCTGGAACGAAGAAATCGGTCAATTGTTATTCAGGATAGAGCCAGAATCGAGTCGCTGTCTGGGATGTAAGATTGCATCTTCATGAACCGTTTTTTGTGGTCTCCAACTAAAACTGTTTGGTACGCAATGTACAACCTGTGTTTAAACTTATTTTTTGTACTTTTAGTATACGGCGCTATCTGTGACGTAGTGACATTTGAAATTCCAAACTTTATATCTGTGGTGGGGGTGTTACTGTTTTTTCCGGCTACTCTTGGAGCCCATTGGGAGTTTTCTCAAATAGTTCAGCATCTTCTGGCAGGGGGCGTGGTGCTCCTTGTCGGGATTAGTTTTTTTGTGATGAATGTTCTGGGCGGAGGTGATGTGAAAGTGCTCGCGGTAGCTGCTGTTTGGAGCGGTTTTTCGGGCTTGTTTGCTCTTCTTTTTTGGGTAGCTCTGGTTGGCGGAGTTCTTACTCTTATGCTGATCTTGTTGAGGCGCATTGCAATGCCTCAGTGGGGTCAATCCCTACGCTGGTTCGCGCGCTTGCATGGAGAGGTGGGTGTGCCGTACGGAGTGGCTATAAGCTTTGGGACGTTTGTTTCGTTTTCTGAAAGTTATCAGCTGTTGTAAGCGGTTTTAGGTGACAATTTTCTGGATTTGTTATTAGAAGACGAGAGTTGTGGAAAATATCTATGACGTAAAAATGGCAGTCGGACCTGTAGGGTTTAGGTTAGGTTATCCTAGATGCGGGATGCGTTTTCTAAGGAGTGGTTTAGGTGGATCAAGAGCTTGATGTAGAGTGCAGGGATGATGCGCTCCGCTGAGATATCGACTTACCGTGGAAGGCGCGAGGGAAATTTATGTTTCGTTACAGTGAATGATTTTCCGCTGGACAGTCGGCCTGATATTTTGTCCTTGCCTTTGTCGGAATTTGAATGGGGGTATAAGGGTGCGGGGCCGTCTAGGTTATCGTTCGCTATTTTGGCGCACTACTTTCAGGATGACCGAAAGGCTCTAGAGCTCTATCGGTCGTTCTGTGGCTCCGTTATTGCGGAATTGCAGGAAGACGAATGGTCCATTACAACAGATGCTATTAGCGGATATGTCCAAAAAACTGTGGCAGTTTCCATGACCCTTGATGAACTGCTGAATAGGGTGCGATCCTCACGAAGCTAACCCGGCTCTACCACATTGATTTAACAAGGTAAAATCGGGAGAATTTTGGACACTTGCGTTTGGCAGGTGGACCCGGCTAGGTTGTAGTGCCTTTGGGACCCCCTTTTGGTATGGTGAGCAACGGTCTTCGTACGATAGGTAGGTGGATATGAAGAAGAAGTTTTTGGGTCTGGGAGTGGTTTTCCTGCTGGGAGGGTGTGCGGGGAATGATTTGTTATTTACCCAGCACCAGGGTTCCCTCACCCATGTTGGTCACTGGGAGCGAATGGCGGAGAATAGTGCCGTTGAGATAGATGGATGTATATTGGGTAAGATGCGTCCCCTGGACTTTTTTGCGCAGTTGGGAAAGGACACCAAAAATCTGTTCCCGGCCGTTGGGGCGGGTGGTCATAGTGCTGGGTATGATACTGAAGATGCAGTAAATGGTGATGCCGAGGGAGCCATTCCTTATTGTTGGGCGGATACCACTGATCTTTCAGAGCGGAAGGTTTTTGTCGAATTTGGTGATCGGGGTACAGGTTTCGGCCGCAATTTTCGAAAATTTTTAATGGCTGAGCTAGGAGCTCTCGGACATAACGTAACGGAGGATCCTGCGGGCGCTATAGTGGCCAAGTTCCACGTGGATGCTGTAGTACGAAGTGGTCAGTTGCCAAACTCTGTTCCTGGTTTCTTCTCTCTGGCGGCGTTTACATCCTGGGTCTTTAAAGGTGATGAGGAGATTTTGCGCATATTCCCGACGAAATTTGCTCTGTTGGGAGCGCCCATTGCTGCGGGATTAATGGCCGATAGTTTTGTAGCACATGAGTTTGGGGGGCCGCAGCTGGTCGTAACAACATCATTGTCTGATGGGCCGAGTGTACTAATGAGAAACGCAGACGGGTATTTTGTTTCGGACGAGGATTTGGCCCAATATGTTGGGCCATTGGGGCCTTTGCCAGAACGCTCAATAGATCAGCTGTCCGTCGCGCCAGGCGTTGCAACACTGCGTGTAGTAGAGGAGTAGAATTATGGGCCATTGGTCACCGCTGTCGAGAATGGATCTGAAGACTGGCTTGGTACTAATGGTAACTGGGCTGTTAGCTGCATGCAGCGATGTGTATACCAATGATGCCGCGTACATGTCTAAAGATAGCACACCCATGGTAGACCTAGTGGCGACTAGCCACCAAGTGGTTGATCGTTTGGTAGATACATCTCAGCAGTTGTTGGATAAGGGTAAGCCGATAATAGTAGCTAGCCTCGTCAATGTCAGTGATTTGCAAGAGTCGTCGGTGTTAGGCAGGATAGTCGCTGAGCAAATTCGTTCCAGACTAACTCAGCTTGGGTATGTGACCCAGGAACTTCGATATAGAGGCAGTGTTCTAGTCCGGGCGGGGAACGGAGAATTAGTTTTATCGCGGGACGTAAAGAATATAAGTGATGTGCAGCAAGCCCAAGCGGTAGTAGCTGGAGTGTACGCTGTCGCCGAAAACAATGTGTACCTGACACTCCGTATTTTAAGAGCGGAAGACGGGACAGTGATTAGTTCCGCAGATTATGCACTTCCCAAGGGTGAAGATGTGACAAGTTTGTTGGATTTAGACCCAGTATCGGTTTACTGAATTATAAAGTCGAACTTTAGCGTTGGTATCTGCGGTTCTTACTGATGGGCGCCGGACAGCTGGGTGTAAATGGAGTAGGGTGACCATCCTCTCTCAGGATTATACCACGAGGTTGATTTCCTGATCAGAACATGCTTATTTTAGGTCGCTCAAGGG
>CAZWKO010000330.1:0-3604 GCA_964634925.1 uncultured Vicinamibacteraceae bacterium | reverse complement strand
AAGCGCAGTCGATCTACTTCATTCTCCCAGGCGATGCTCTCTTCGACGGCTCGCCCTCGCCAAACCTGCGCATCTCGCTCTTCACGGAAAACAACAACGACCTTGGCACGTATCATCGGATGACCGACGACGGCCATCGTCTCTTCGACGCCGCGCTTAACTGGGCGTTGACTTACGGTTCCGGTATGTAGGAGACAGACTGTCCAGTACGGGAACCTAAACGATGAATGCGCTCGTCTGGCCGCGTCATAGTGAGTGTTCCTCACTTTTATGTTCGACAAGAGATTAAAAACATGCCTGCTCGTGTGTTAGCAATAACGCTCACCGCCTGCCTTTGCAGTAGCTGGAGCTTTGCTCAGTCATCGAATACTGATGACACTTATGAAGTACCGAGAACAAAGCACGGCCACCCCGACTTTCAGGGTGTCTGGAGTACCAGATTTCATACCATGCTGGAACGCCCCGAAGGCCTTCCTCTCGTAATGTCACCTGAGCAGGCGACTGGATTCGCCCAGTCGGTTGCTCGTAGTTTGGAAGGTAATGCCGACCCCGATATTGACAGACTCGGACCGCCGGTTCTGACCGTGGTCAATGGTGAATACCGTAGCTCTGTAATTGTTGACCCGGAAAATGGCGTCCTGCCCTATAACGAACTCGGTGCTCAAAGGTCTGCCCATGCTTACTTCGAGGGGATTGGTTACGATGGTCCCGAGCAGAGGCCTGGTGTGGAACGCTGCACAGAAGCGTGGGGGTCCCCACCCATGCGTGGTTTTATGTATCAGTTGTTCCATGGCTTTCTTCAGACCGCTGACACGGTCGCGATCGTAAGTGAAGAAGTTGCACAGCGACGGGTCATTCATATGGACGGGCAGAGTCGCCCAAACGTCATCAGAAGCTTTAGTGGATACTCTGTTGGGCGTTGGGAGGGTGACACCCTGGTGGTAGAAACCACTCATTACAGTGATACGAATCCGGAACGTGCCTCTACCGGTCGTCCCATGCTAATCAGCAGTGAAGCCCGCGTAACAGAGCGCTTCACACGAACGTCTGAGACCGAACTGAATTATCAGTATTCAGTTGATGATCCCACATACTACACGGAGCCTTGGCGCGGTGAATTCTCCTTCATCCGGGAGGAGAGCGACCAACTGTATGAATACGCGTGCCACGAAGGCAACTACAGCATGGTAGGTGCCCTTCGTGGTCAAAGAGCCATCGAAGCTCAAGCAGACCAAGAAGAAAAAGACTGATTGCGACCACTTCGGCGACAATATGTCCATGGCACGGATCGTCTGCGTCGTTCTGGTCGCCGCAACCCTGACTATCCCTGGCTGGGCCAATGCTCAGCCAGAACCTAGTGGCGACCCTCCGCGTACCGCCTGGGGAACCCCGAGCTTTGAAGGAACCTGGCAACTCGCCACCATGACACCGTTGGAGCGTCCGGAGGGGTACGAAGACCGACCCACCATCAGTGGCGCGGACGCCGAGGCGTTTCTCGAGCGGCTGCAGACCGCATTTCGTCAGGGACTCGACGCCGCGCTGAGCGCCGATGTCGAATTCGGCGACGGTGGAGCGACCGAATCGATCGTCGACGACCCACTGCTCGACGAACGGACGTCGCTGGTCGTCTTGCCGTCGACCGGGCGCATCCCCTTTACTCCAATTGGAAGGGAACGACGTTCGCTACCGTCGCGACGGATGCGAGGAGTCCCCGATGGTCCAGAGGACCGGGCGATGGACGAGCGGTGCATGATGGGCGGTTCGCTACCGCTCCGCCGGAGCCCCTTCCCCGCCGTCTTTTTCCAGACCCCGGACCATCTCGTCATCCACCATGAGTTCGTCAACGGGACGATCATTATCCCGATCGACGACCGCCCCCCGATTCCGAGCACGATCCAACAGTGGACCGGTGCCTCACGAGGGTCGTGGGACGGCGACACGCTGGTGATCGAATCAAGCAACTTCGATCCCCGTGCGACGTTCCAAGGATCCGGGGCAGCGTTGCGCCTCGTGCAACGACTGACACGGATCGATTACGACACGCTGCACTACGCGTTCACCGTCTACGACGAGGAATCGTTTACCGCACCGTGGTCGGTGGAGTTTCCGCTGACGAACACCGAGGACCCAACCTACGAGTTCGCGTGTCACGAGGGAAATCGCAGCATGCCGCTGTTGCTGTCGGGCGCCCGTGCCACCGAGGAGAAGGCCGAGTTCGTCGGGGCATTCAGTCTGGAGTCGTTCGAGCGTATGGACGATGGAGGCGGGTCGGCACCAACCTTCACCGGCGGGATGCTGTCCTACGATGCCAGCGGACGTGTCTCGGTCCATTTGACCGATGGCGACACCTACTTCGCGTACTACGGCAGTTACAACATCAACGTCACTCGGGGTGTCGTGCGACACGACGTGGAGGACGGCTCGCGCCGTGCATTACACGGCACGGCGTTGCGGTATCTGTACGAGCTCAGCGACGACCGCGACACACTCGTGCTCTCGTGGATGGATGGCTCCCGAGTTGCGAGTCGCGCCATCTGGCGGCGACATCGCTAGGCGTTCGGTACAACACCCTGACCGTCGGCTCGAGGTCAGGCTCTAACTCGCGGCGACAACTGTGTTTGACGCAGCTGCTATTGCAGTTTCTGCTGAAGATGAGCCAGAACGATGTTCATCTCTTCATTTGGGCTAAATTCAACAATTTCTGCATCTTCTTCAATGATTGCCGTGTGTCCTGGTGGCCAGTAGTAGATGTCGCCGGCCTGAACGTGTTCTTCAGCACCATCGCCATATTTGATATGTATACGCCCTTTGATGACGTAGCCCCAGTGAGGACACTGACAAAGGTCATTAGGAAGGCCCTCGAGCAATGGGCTGATATCCGTGCCAGCAGGAAACTGAACGTATGCACAATTGTTTGACCCGAATTTCTCAGACTTGTGACTTCCAGTCTCTGTCGAGATCACCGTTCCGCTCAAGTCGTTTATGTTCTTTCTCAATTTGCCCCTCCCGTTGAGACATCGTGCGATAGCGTAGCGTGAGCCCGTCCCAGCTTCAACGAAATTTAGTCACGCAAGTGCGGTCTACTTTTTTTGCGGGGAAACTGCAGCAGTAACCATGTGAGGACAGACTCAGCGAAAACCTCGCCCTGGGCTGGCTACTGCCGGCGCACCATTTCGTTGATCCAAATCGGAGCGAAAGGGGAGGTACAGCCCTTCGACGTGGGATAGTCGCGAAACACTCCCAGCTTTTCTCCGATCGCGAGGGCTCGCTTCCGGTGCTCAGAAAAGTGGATACCGATTTCCGCGAGAGCACCGTTCATCGTCCACTGTATTTCGGGAGCAGCGCCCCCCATTTCGCTTTCGACACGATCCAGCAGTGCTGGAATGTTGAGGCCTTGTGGCCTGCTCACGATCCGTTCCATCGTGAGGTCCCATCCAGAGCGAGCCGCCATCGGGTGGTCGCTGGTCATCCACGCTTGACGAAGCGTTTCCTTGGCGGGGTGATTCCTGACGACATAAGAGTTGAGCCAATCCGCAACTCGCACATAGGCGACAGACCGTACCATTTGATCCATCTCTGCCGCTGAGAGCGCTTCTGGCTCGAT
>CAZWKO010000329.1:0-3606 GCA_964634925.1 uncultured Vicinamibacteraceae bacterium | reverse complement strand
AGGCGTGGCAGAGACTCTGTCTCTATTGATCTTAAGCGGGAAGAAGGCGTACGCGCCACATTGCGTCTAATCTCAGATGCGGACGTCTTGATCGATCCATTTCGCCCAGGCACAACGGAAAAACTCGGGTTAGGGCCGGATGAGTGTTTCAGAGGCAATCCGAGGCTAATTTACGCAAGAATGACTGGATGGGGCCAAACGGGGCCATTGGCGCAGGCTGCCGGCCATGACTTGAACTATCTGTCACTCACTGGAATTGTACATGCCATAGGGTCCAAAAAGACACCGATACCCCCCCTTAACGTAGTGGCCGATATGGGTGGTGGTGCTATGTCCATGGCGTTGGGAATAATGGCGGGCGTCTACGAGGCCAGGAATTCGGGTACCGGTCAGGTTGTCGATATCGCCATGACGGAAGGTTCAGCCTATTTGGCTTTAGCGATGTACGGTATGGCAGCCGTCGGCGATTACTCGCATGAGCGACAGGATAATATTTTAGATGGCGGAGCGCCCTTCTATCGTTGTTATGAAACCCGGGATAATAAATTTGTTTCGGTTGCTTCTATTGAAGCAAAATTTTACCACTTGCTCCTTGAAAAAACGGGTTTGAAGGGAGAGGACAATCTTCCGGATCAATTTGACAAAGAATCGTGGCCGGAAATGTGTTCACGGTTTGAAGAAATTTTTAAGACGAAGACCCGCCAAGAATGGTGCGATCTTATGGAGGGCACGGACGTTTGTTTCGCACCTGTCCTAACGTTTAATGAAGCGCCAGATCACCCCCACAACAAGGCCAGAGGAACATTCGTTGACGTCGAAGGGGTTCTGCAACCAAACCCGGCCCCACGTTTCAGTAAAACCCCGGGTTCGGTTAAGGGCCCCGCCCCAGAGGTCGGCAAAAATACACGAGACGGCTTAGTTTCCTGGGGGTTTGAGCCGTCAGAAGTGGATGAATTACTGAGAACAGGCATCGTGGGTTGGAAAGAAGCTTCCCAAAACCGTTCTGGGTAGGCGCTGCGAGTTAGCCTGTCGTTTTCGGTTTGCTGACGAGTTTCAAGCGCTCTCCTTTCTAGGTATCATCCAGCAACCACATGAAACAATAGGTAGCGGCAAGAGCGCCAGCGAGTTGGGCTACTATGAAGGCAGGGGCACTCAGCGCTGCTATCCCAGAGAAAGTATCAGTGAAACTTCGTGCAATAGTGACCGCTGGATTGGCAAAAGATGTCGAAGCGGTAAACCAATATCCAGCTGTTATGTACAAACCAACCGCATAGGGCACTGCTTTAGATTGTGTTTTTAAACACCCGATAATGGTGGCGAGTAGGCCAAAAGTAGCTACGCCTTCCGCGAACCATTGGTGTCCACCGGTTCTGACGTTGCTAGAGATTTGCAACAATGGCAACTCAAACATGGCATGGGCGGCCAGCATCCCAATTATTCCACCCAGAATTTGACAAGAGATGTAACATATTGCGTCTTTGGTAGAAATTTCCTTCCTGATTAGAAATGACAATGTAACGGCAGGATTGAAATGAGCTCCAGAAATTGGGCCGAAAATCAGAATTAAAACAACTAGGATCGAGCCGGTAGCTATGGTGTTTCCGAGAAGGGCGATCCCGTCGTTATCCGGAGATAAAGATTCTCCCATAATCCCGGATCCGATAACACCGGCTAGTAAAAAAGCCGTACCTAATACTTCGCTTGCCAATCGTCTTTGTATGGTGAAATGACTCATTCTGATGGTTCCATTACACTGACCTTCAGTCTTCTCGTTCGAGGTAAACAGCTCCCGTCGTGTGGGGACGGGAAAGGCGGTCTTGGGTAAAACAAAGGTTTACGACCCCACTTTAAAGGCAAGAGGCGTGCTGCTTCAACGACAGATGTTCGGCGGAATTTGTTGACCTGGCCCTAAACCTAGATCAACATGCGCTTTTTATAGGGATTGGTGGCATTGCTGACGAATATGGGGGACTAATGAAACCTTATAACAAATCGAGGCGTAAATTCCTTAAGACCGCTGGAGCCTTGGGGGCTGTGGCAGTAGCGGCGCCATATGTTAAAACCTCCCATTCGGCAGGAAAACTCTCCTTAGGGATCTGGGATCACTGGGTTCCAGGCGCTAATGACGTCCTAAGGGAAGTTTGCGGAGAGTGGGCGGCGGCAAATGGTGTGGATCTAACCATTGATTTCATTACGTCCATTGGCAACAAACTTCTACTAACAGCACAGGCCGAATCCCGGGCAAAAACTGGCCACGACGTATACTGCGTGCCGCAGTGGATGCCGTCCATGTTTCGCCATCGCCTGGAACCGTTAGATGATGTTGTTAACGATATTGTTAGTACCCATGGCCCGCTAGACCCCGCAGCCGAATTTTTTGCTCGCCTCGAAGGAGTTTGGCGAGCAGCTCCTGCTCCAGCTGGATCCCTCAATTATGCTTCGGTATCCCGATTGGACCTTTACCGTGAGCATGCCGGCGTTGACTTGCCGACCATGTTCCCAGCTAACGGTAAACGCAACAAAGACCTGGTGGATAATTGGACGTATGAGAGTTTCTTGACAGCGGCGGAGAAACTCCATGCTGCTGGCAAACCGTTTGGCGCCGCTATTGCTCCCACTCCGGATGGGAATCAGTGGTTGGGAGCTTTGTTTGCGGCGTACGGCGCCACAGTAATGAATGATGCAGCTGAGATTACTGTGGACTCAGAGGAAATACGAGTGGTGTTGGACTATCTTTCCCGTCTCACACAATATATGCCTGATCATGTCTATGCTTGGGATGATGCCAGTAATAACCGGTTCATGATATCAGGAAAGGGGTCTATTGCTTTTAATCCACCAAGTATTTGGGCGGTGGCTAGCAGGGATATGCCTGCTGTGGCGGAGCAACTTTGGCATCATGATGCGCCGCGTGGTCCAGAAGGCAGACACCGCGCCGTGGCACCGTTTTTTTGGGGAATATGGGATTTTTCAGAAAATATTTCGGCTGGTAAGGACTTATTGAGGAATCTGGCGCGTAAGGATGTCGTCGGCAGATTAGTTGCCGGGTCCAAAGGGTTTGATATACCGCTGATTATCAGTCACTACCAAAGTAATGATTTGTGGGCCAAGTCAGGTCCGCCAGCAGGAGTGCTCTATAATTACCCCATACGGGGCGACGAAATACCCACAACGGCTGGAATGCCGGCGCCACCGGAATACGGGGCGCAGATCTTTGCCCAGGGTATCCTCCCTAACTTGGTTGCTCGGGTGACGCAGGGCGGTGACACATTTGACGATGCCATTAGATGGGCTGAAAACGAGTTGGAAGGGATTATGCGTGGCTGAGTCAGAGAGTTCAGAAAGCAAATATGACTGATAGTTCCGACGTGACGAGAGCTTCGCAACCCATCCGGCGAGGGAGGCTGTATACTTTCCTTAGACAACGTTCGAGCATCGCTTTCATGATGGTCCTGCCGTTGCTATTGATAGTTGGTTGTCTAGTCGCGTATCCGTTTTTTTATTCCATTTATCTTTCGACCTTAAACAAGGCGGAAACCGCCTTTGTTGGTTTTTCAAACTTCCTGTTTTTGTTCAAGCGGGAGACCTTTTGGATGGTAGTGCAGC
>CAZWKO010000328.1:0-3613 GCA_964634925.1 uncultured Vicinamibacteraceae bacterium | reverse complement strand
GTGGAGACCATAGTGTCCAAGTTCGTGCCCTGTTGATGCGAGAAAGACAGTTGTGCGGACGGGCGTTGGGCCACTAGCCATCGCACGGATCATTTCTAGCCAGACGGCGACTCCGCCACCTCGCTCTGAAGCGCACGTCCACCAGCCACTTCGGGGTGTCATAACAATTAACGGTGGCAGACCAGGCTCGGTGCCGAATAGGGTCGCGGTGACATTGAAAACTTCTTCTGGACGCCGTGTGACGTGGAGGACAAAGCGTGCGGATGTCCCTTCACTCGCCGCGTGCCGGAGTAGCTCCCGATGTTGGCTCGCAACCTGCAAAACAGGGGGGCCAAATGGCTCGACAAAACTGGGCGCATTCATTAGTGCAAGGCCCTCGGGCACACCATTATCCGGCCCGCCGGTTACCGTCACGACCGCGTTCTGGGTGGTAGTGCGCCGATAATCGAGAAACGTTTCTGGGATCTGCGGACCGGCGAAGGCGAGGCCGATCTCCGAAGCCGATCCTTGTTCGCCGAGGGTTCCTACAATCCCCTCGGGTGTTGTGGTGCCACCGTCGTATAGAGGTATTCCGTCGATACGCCGGCCATTGATTTCCAGAAAAGCTGCTTGGGTCTCGAGTGTCGAAACACCCATCCAATCCAATTCAGGAACGATGCCTGCGTCATCGACACGATCTGACAGCCAGAGACCACTCTGTGCGTCAACGGGTGAACCAGTTCGATGGTCACCTTGTGCGTCATAGTCTCGAATAACACGGGTAATCCGGCTATATGCCGCTTCTGTATTGGAACCAGCATTCTGCGCCCAACCAGAGAGTGGCCAGAGCGAGGAGACCGCCAGTCCTGAAAGTGAGCGCAAAAATTGTTTCCGATCAAGCTCTAGGGTAGATGGTGGGACCGTGGGAAAGTTTGTACGTTGTCGGTTCATGGAAGGTTCGCTCGTTAGGAATAAATTTAAATCGGAGAAAGGTTATTGGCCTTTCCATTCGGGTTGACGTTTCTCGAGAAAAGACGAGACGCCCTCACGAAAATCTTCACTACTGTAACACCGCCCGATCCAGTCATGGCCGAGTTCCGGCGCTATCCGCCGATGCACCTGAACGCGATGGATCATTTCTTTCGTCGCCTGGATAGTCAGGGGGGCGTTATTAGCGATTCTCTCCGCGAAGTCTGCCACGACTGATTCAAAAGCATCTGATGTAACGGCGCGAGTGATGAGTCCTGCAGAGGCTGCCTCGTCGGCTGAAAAGAGGCGGCCTGTGTAGAGCATGTCTTTTAATTGTGTCGGCCCAATGATGTCGAGGAATCTCGCGATATTTGAAGTTGAGACACAATTACCGAGTGTGCGAGCGATGGGAATACCAAATCGAGACGACGTTGTAGCAATACGAATGTCACAGGCGGCGACCATCACACAACCCCCACCGGTCGTCACCCCATCAACAGCTGCAATGGTCGGTGTCGTGAGTGTTTCGAGTCGATCGATGACGTTGTCCAGTCGCTTCTCGTAGGCGATCCCGTCGCTTTCCTCACGAAATTCACGGAATTGTCCTATGTCAGTGCCAGAAACGAACGCTTTGCCACCCGCACCGCGTAGAATGAGGACCCGGATCGATCGTGTGGTCTCAACGGTCTCGCAATGTTTGAGCAATGCCTCATACATCGACCAGGTCATAGCATTGCGAGCGTGAGGACGATTAAAGGTGATTGTGGCAATAGCGTCATGTTGTTCAAACAGGATTTCCGGCGTAGACACGATGAGTGACTCCTCTCAGCAGCGTGAATGGACCGGTGCAGTTCGAGTCCGTCGACAGGAGCGGTTTTCATGAGCGCCGCTCTCGATGGCATCCGTGTGCTCGATGTGACCCAAGTGATGGCCGGTCCGTTTTGTGCAATGTTACTTTGCGACATGGGGGCTGATGTAATCAAGGTAGAAGCGCCTCAGGGGGATTCTTCTCGACGCATGGCCGGCGGCAGTAGGAATGACAGTGCGGCATTCAATGCGGTGAACAGAGGCAAGCGAGGCATCGTAATCGATCTAAAAACATCCGATGGCGCGCAGGTCCTCAGACGGTTATCTCAATCAGCGGATATCCTGATTGAAAACTATCGTCCCGGCGTCATGAAGAGGTTGGGCTTGAACTACGAAGAACTCAGCGAGGACAATCCTCGACTGATTTATGCGTCAATTTCTGGCTACGGACAGACCGGGCCTTCAGCCGGCAAAGGCGGATTTGATCTCGTAGCGCAAGGAGTGTCTGGGTTGATGTCGGTAACAGGAGAACCAGGACGCGCACCGATTAAAGCCGGTGTACCAGTGACCGATCTTGGCGCGGGCATGTTTGCGGTCTGTGGCATATTGGCGGCGCTGCAATATCGGGAGCGGACAGGACAGGGGCAACATATTGATACCGCGTTGGTAGATGCAGGATTCGCACTATCGGTATGGGAGGCAACGGAGTTATTTTCCCAAGGCACGGTACCTGGTCCTCTTGGTTCAGCCCATCGGATGAGCGCTCCGTATCAGGCCATCCGTTGTTCGGATGGGTTTATCACCCTCGGTGCGGCGAATGATCGCCTATTTGTACGCTTAGCTACAGTTCTGGGACATCCGGAATGGTGCGAGGACGCTCGATTCTCCGGCGACGGACGTAGAGTAGAAAATAGGACCGTGTTGGCCGAAGAGATAGAAAAGGTGACTAGCCGTCAGACGAGAGCACACTGGTTAGATGCATTAGAGGCGCAAGATATACCGTGTGGTCCCATTAACAATTATGAAGAAGTGATGAACGATCCTCACCTCCAATCACGTGACATGATCGTCGAAACCAATCATCCGAGTCTTGGGCGTATCAAAACGCTGGGGACGCCTATTAAGATGTCCGAGACGCCACTTGCTCCCGGTCGGCCTGCGCCACTGTTGGGGCAACACACTGATGAGGTGTTACGGCAGTTCGGTTACAGCGAAGAGGAACTTAATGAATTTCGGAGTAACGGTGCCATTCTGTAGCTTTGGGTGAGGGACAAGAACTGATGAACAAACATTCAATTGCTGTTATTCCGGGCGACGGCATAGGCAAGGAAGTTGTGCCTGCGGCCCAGCAGGTTGTTGAGGCCACCGGAAAACGATTTGGATTCAGCTGTGACTGGCATAACTTTGACTGGGGTTGCGAACGATTTGCAAGTGAAGGCACCATGATGCCAGACGACGGCTTGGCACAGCTTCGTCATCATGACGCGATCTTCCTCGGTGCTGTCGGGTATCCAGGTGTGGCAGATCACGTGTCGCTGTGGGGGTTACTTATACCGATTCGTCGAAACTTCGAACAATTTATCAATCTCCGGCCCGTTCGCTTACTCCCCGGCATTCAGACCCCCCTAGCGAATCGGACACCTAGCGATATCGATTTTATCGTCGTCAGAGAAAATAACGAGGGAGAGTATTCAGAGATTGGCGGCCGACTGTACCGTGGGACAGATGAGGAAATGGCGGTACAACAGGCGGTCTTTACCAAACGTGGTGTTGATCGTGTGATGCGGTACGCCTTTGAACTTGCCCGAAGTCGACCAGCCAAACATCTGACCTCAGCAACAAAATCGAATGGGATTAT
>CAZWKO010000327.1:0-3617 GCA_964634925.1 uncultured Vicinamibacteraceae bacterium | reverse complement strand
CTGAGAAAGATACTCGGATTCAAGCAAGTCGAGAGAGCATGGAATCGCAAGTTCGTCAGATTCAGACATCGATTAAAACATTTGCGATTCTGTTGCCTCCAGTACCGGTTATCGTGCTTGGGGTGGTCATTTTTGCAAGGCGACAGCGGCGTGAACGAGAAGGTGCGGTGGCTGCTCGGCGACTCAAGGAGTAGGATGTGAGTGAACTCAATAAAACACTGCGTGCTGCCGGTATTGGGTTAGTGCTTGGAACGTTGGCGCTGGCAACCACACCTGGTCGTGCAGTACCTGACGCATTTTTTGATGTGGGAGACACGTTTTTCCCTGGGTTTACCGATCCTGAAGTCGCAGCGACATTGGAAGTGGTTGAATTTGATGAGGAACAGGCTGCCGCGATGCCCTTTCAAGTGACCAATCGGGAGGGGTTGTGGTTGATTCCGTCCCACAATGATTATCCAGCGGATGGGCGTGAGCGATTGTCGAATATTAGCGCCGATATTATTAGCCTGGTCAAAGAGGATTTTCGGTCGGACAATATTTCCGATCACGAGGCTTTGGGCGTGATCAACCCGACCGACCTAACGGCAACAAGCCTTGTTGGCCGTGGCACGCGCGTGACCGTCAAAGATACGAATGAAGAAGTGTTAGCCGACTTGATTGTTGGGAATCGTGTAGAAAATCGTCCCGGTCTTCGATTTGTGCGTCTGCCTGACCAAAAACGGGTGTACACCGCACGGTTTGAAGCAGAAATCACAACGGCGTTTGAGGATTGGATTGAACAGAACTTGTTAGAGGTTGAGCGGAGCCAGGTAACCCATATTGTTCTCAATCAATATCAGGTGGACGAAACGACCAGGACCGTGCCGACCCCGCAAGAATTCACACTCGATAAGGTTGATGACGTCACGTGGAGCGGGACTGGAGTGCCACGAGGGCAGGAAGTGGACTTTGCTCAAGTCAATCGACTCGTCGGTGCGATCATCGGAATTAAGATTGCTGGTGTGCGTCCAAAACCTGAAGGGATGACAGGAAATCTTCGAGATGCAGCTATGGCCGGTCGGATCAGTCAACTTGACATTCGGGACCTTGTGAGTAAGGGGTTTTATCCAACTGCAGATGGTGGTTTGTTGTCGAATGAAGGAGAGCTTCTCGTTCGTACGACAGAGGGTGTGCTCTATACCCTGCGATTCGGGGAAATTGTCTATGGCAGGGGTGAAGCGGTAGTACTCGGTGACGAAACTAGCGATGATGTTGACAGCGGACCGGGCGAGAATCGCTATGTGTTCATTGAGGCATCGTTTGATCAAGAGGCTCTCCCGGAACCCTCGTCATCTGATGTTGATGCACATGCATCGTGGGAGCGTCGTGTGGAAGAGGGAACGGAAAAGGCAGAACGTCTCGCGACACGATTTGCGAACTGGTATTACGTTGTGGCTGCGGACAGCTATGATCGGATTCACCACCCCAAAGAACATTTTCTAAAAGAGATTGAAGAGGGATAGAGTGCCCGGCCTCACGTTGCTGAGGATGTTAGGGACTTGCTTGCTATGGGGCAGACATTATTAGAGAAGGTGTGGGATTTGCATACCGTTCGGCGTTTGCCGAATGGGCAAACACAATTATTTATTGGCTTACATTTAATTCATGAAGTCACGACGCCGCAGGCGTTTGACATGCTGCGGCAACGTGGCATCGGCGTTGCTTTTCCTGAGCGTACGTATGCAACAGTGGACCACATTGTTCCAACCCGCGATCAACAACGTCCTTTCGCTGACGATTTGGCCGAGGCGATGATGTCGGCACTTGAGCGGAATGTGCGCGAGTATGGAATCCGATTTGCCGATCTTAGTACGGAGCGGCAAGGGATTGTGCATGTCATAGGTCCGGAGCTCGGGCTGACTCAACCTGGCCTGACGATCGCATGCGGGGATTCTCATACTTCGACCCATGGGGCTTTTGGCGCTATTGCCTTCGGGATTGGGACATCGCAAGTCAGAGACGTTCTTGCGTCACAGTGTCTGGCGATTGACCCTCTTAAGGTACGACGGATCGTGATCGATGGTGCCCTTGGCGACGGGGTGTATGCGAAAGATGTCATTCTTGAAATTATTGCGCGGCTCGGCGTAAAGGGCGGCGTCGGATACGCATATGAGTATGCTGGTGCAGTGGTCGATCAGATGTCGATGGATGAGCGCATGACCATGTGTAATATGTCGATCGAAGGCGGTGCGCGGATTGGTTATGTCAATCCAGATGAGACAACGTTCGACTATCTTGCTGGACGACCCTTTATCCCTGAAGGAGACGTCTTTGCGCGGGCTAAGTCGTGGTGGCGTTCCATGGCATCGGATGACACTGCCAACTATGACGATGAGGTGGTGATCGATGGGGCAGCGATTGCGCCTCGGGTAACGTGGGGCATTAATCCTGGTCAGTCGATCAGCGTGGAAGAATCCATTCCGGAGCCGACGAAGATTCTGTCTGGCCAGGATGCAGCTGAAACCAGCGAAGCGCTTGAATTTATGGGCCTGCGTGCCGGCGCGCCTATTTCCGGAACCAAGATCGATGTGGCCTTCGTGGGGTCTTGCACTAATTCACGGTTGTCAGACCTTAGGGAGGCGGCTCGGGTGGTCCGCGGGCATAAGGTGTCGTCCCATGTGAAAGCTCTCGTGGTGCCCGGATCGAAAAGTGTGAGTCAGGCCGCCGAGACTGAAGGACTTGATGAGATTTTTCGAGAGGCAGGTTTTGAATGGCGTGGGGCTGGATGCTCGATGTGTCTTGCGATGAATCCGGATCGTTTGATCGGCCAAGAGGTTTGTGCTTCGTCTTCAAACCGAAATTTCAAGGGACGACAAGGGAGTCCGACGGGACGCACGCTCCTGATGAGTCCGGCGATGGTTGCGGCTGCCGCGATTAGTGGTGCGGTGGTTGATGTGAGGACACTCTTATGAGTGATGTGAGAGTCATCGGTCATATTGTTGGGACGGCGATTCCTATTCGTGGAAATAATATCGACACAGACCGGATCATTCCTGCTCGTTTTCTTAAGTCGATTACGTTTGATGGTCTTGGCGATCATGTATTTGAAGATGATCGCCAGTCAATGCCGAACCACCCGTTTTCCAACGAGTCGTATGTGGGCGCATCAATTTTGTTGGCGAATGAAAATTTCGGTTCCGGCTCGTCTCGTGAACATGCGCCGCAGGCACTAAAACGCTGGGGCATTGATGCGTGTGTTGGAGAATCGTTTTCTGAAATCTTTCTTGGGAATGCAACCACGATTGGACTGCCGTGTGCCACGGCGTCCGCCGCTGATATCACGCGGCTGATGGATGTGATCGAGCAGTTGCCTGCCACACGACTTTCGCTGCGGATTGATATGTTGACCGTCGAATCGGAACAGTTTTCAAGTTCGGTATTTATTCCAGCAGCGATACAAGAATCTTTCTTAAGTGGCCAGTGGGACGCAACTGGACTCCTGCTCGATCAGTTCGATGACGTTCGTCAGGTTGCCGCAAAGCTACCTTACGTTAAGGGCTACTAGTTCAAGCTTTTTGCGGATTTGAGGAAAGCCTCCGCGGCGTGTGACATTTCTCCTTCTCGACGGTAGACCAACT
>CAZWKO010000326.1:0-3626 GCA_964634925.1 uncultured Vicinamibacteraceae bacterium | reverse complement strand
TAGTGAGGTAGATGCCGGTGAAGCCCCACATCACCACGAACAGGAAAAACCATGCGCCAAGTGCACTATGCAGAGACCAGTTAAGACGTCTCCATGCTGCGTGCCAATCAACACGCAGACTGCGTTTCCATGTGAGCAAACCGGGCCACCAAATAACAGCACCGGTGCCTGCGAGGAGCATCAAGACGATGGCCCCGAGGCCATTGATGCGCCTGCCGGTTTCGCCGTACAACAAATTGTCATGAAGATCGAGAAGCCATGTTGTTAGCCGGTAGGGAAGGGGCAGTCGATGACCGAGGTCGGCCCCAGTGTAGGGATTAAAGAGTAACTGGGTTGGCGATCCATCTTTCGTCAGAGTTACGGTAGCGGCTTGTGCCGGGTCGTCCCTCAAGATGATGCGTGCGACTTGGTGATCTGGATATTTCTGTGTCGCATATTCCGTAAGTGCTTCTTCAGTTAAACGTTCGCCCGATATAGCGACGAAGTGAGGCTGTGGTTCATACGCTTGACGCAACTCACTGCGGTAGACAAGGATGCTTCCACTAACAGAAATTGCAACGATATAAAGTCCGATCGCGAGTCCGGACCATAGGTGAATCTGGAAAATAATTCGGCGAAACCAAAGTGTTTGTGGTTGGTACAGCCATTGTTCTTGCCAGGTCATTGTGTTGCGGTCCATTTTTGTGTCTGACCGTTGGCGCTGATCGTTCCATGGATGGTATTTCCAGAAACTTGTCCTTGGTATTGTGAACGTTCGGTTCGAAACTCTAGGAAACGTCCTCGCAAACGACCATCCAGAATGGTCAGGTCTTGTCCGTTTTTTGTAACTATTCCCGAGATCGTCTGGAATTCTTGTCTCAGAGTGAATGTTCTGTCTGTGCTCGTCCAATTTCCTACTACTCGTGCTGGCACGACCCAGAGTAAGGCTGTGCAGAACCCTGGGCACGGATCGAGTTGCACAGTGTCGTCGGCGATCCAGTCGCCCATGTCCCCCGTGTTTGAGACAATACGAGTGCCAGGCATAAGAGAAAGAAGCGTAGGGCGTAGCTTTAAGTTAAGGTCGGGCAGCAGGAACATTGTTACAACCGTTGCATCGTTTAGGTTGACATCAAAAAGGTCAGCCTCAATGAAACTAGCGCGGTCACTGAGTCCACGGTCCTCGGCTTGTCGGCGTGAGACTTGAACTAACCCAGCGTCATACTCGACGCCGATAGCTGTCGCGCCGCGTTCCGCGGCGGCGAGAACGGTTCGTCCATCCCCTGAACCAAGATCGATGACTCTGTCATCCTCATTGATTTCCGCCAGGTTGAGCATGGTGTCAACTAATACGTCAGGGGTTGGTACCCATTCGACATCTTTCCCGTCTTGACCAAAGGTTGGTGCGTCTTGTGTCGCTATGACAGTGACTGCATGACTGATATGGAATAGCAGCATGCTCGAGATGCTAACGACGGAGACGACGACGCTGGTTCGTCGTCTCCGCTGTTGAAGTCGTTTAGGATTCGCCAGAGGGACCACAGATTAGGCTGTCTGGTTGATGCTATTCGCTAGCGCGTTTTTCGACGGCGCGCGCTCCCGTTAATGTCCCGTCCATCCCGTAGTTTCCTTCGTGACAGGCGTACTCAAAGATCGGGAGGTCGTTCTTTTGCATCGGGAGCTCGACAGACCACGGAGTCGTCCATGTTGTGGGGTCCGTAACCGTGAAGCTATAGAGAAGTGTGTCGTCGTCGACTCGTTTAAACCGTTCCTCTAGATGCAGTTTATTGCTCGAATCACGAAAACTGGTCTCGCGAAGGAAATTTTTTGTTTCAACAACCAGCGTGTCTCCTTCGTAGCGACCTCTTGATACCCCTGTCCAGAGTGGCACGACACCATGTTCACTGCCATCAAGTGGAACGATTCGTGCGTTATGGACCATCTCGTTCAGGATAACGACATGGTCAGTGGTCTGAAAGATTTGAACGTTCATGTTGTACGCGCCTGGCAACATGGGTGGTCCGGAGTTGAAACCCGTAATGCAACGCTCTCCGAGCGGGCGGTCTTCGGGGCCTTCAGTCGGCCGTTGGTTGATCCGCAGTCTGTCAGCACGGCGTGCAGCGCCGGCCTCTGTCAGTTCAGGGATTCGACCATTAGGTGGATCAACGACCAGCGAGGTACGTCCTGTTTCTACGGCGGTGGTTCCTCTGTCCCACCAGAAATCGTTATATGCGAGTGCAAGATCTGAACTTTCGCGGGTTCCATTTACCAGGCCGCGGCTTGTAGTTACGGTCTTTTTCTCTTCGCGATTTAGGTCGGCATTTTGTGCGATAACCCGTGCTTCGGCATACGCAGCAGCTTCTTCTTCTGTCAGGAATTCCTTGTCGGAAAATTCACTCGGACGCTCAAGTGGTGTCACTGTGCGAAAGTCCCAAACTCCGCCTAAGTCAGGATGACCGTCTGGAGTCTGTAATTGCGCTAGGGCCGCTGTGCCAACGAGCACGAGTACTGCACAGAAAAAAAGAGATCGCCGAATTTGTATCATCACCATTAGGTAGCACCTCGCAAAGAACGTTGAATGACTCTAGCACGACTCTGGGATGGACACTACCTTGCGTTTCCACAGGTAGGTAGCTATTGTGGGCGTGCAGATCTGAAAGCAGAGGAGGTAGGTATGCGTTGCCGTGTGATCGTCGTAGGGTTGTGCCTGTGTATTGCTGGATTGTGGTCAGTTGATGCGGTTCTTGCTCAAGACGGCTGGACAGCACCTCGAAACGCGGAGGGGCAGCCTGATCTATCAGGAATATGGGCGAATAACAGTGCGACACCACTGCAGCGACCTGAACAACTGGCTGGTAAAACTGAGTTATCAGACGAAGAGTTGGCTGAATTAAACTCAAAAATTCAAGCATTTCGAGACGCCGAGCAGGCCGGTGACCTATTAGGTGACCGCTTGATACAGCAGGCGCTTGGAGATTCTGAGTACCAGGATTTTGACGTCGTTACCGGGAATTACAATGCGTTTTGGTTGGTGGAAAGAGAACTTGATCGCCGGACATCACTTATTGTCGATCCGGCCAACGGCCGGATTCCATCACTTACTGCTCGTGCGCAAGAGTTAGCGGCTGAGCGTCGCGCGTATTCTGCAGCGCATCCGTCGGACGGACCCGAGGACCGGAACCTGGGCGATAGATGTCTTCATTTCGCCGCTCCTCGCCTCGGTTCCGGATACAACAGTTATATGCAAATTTTGCAGACTAAAAGCCATGTTGCGATCTTTCAGGAGATGGGGCATCAGGTCAGAACTATTCCGCTTACCACGCATCCCCATATCGATGACGATATTCGTCAGTGGGTCGGAGATGCCCGTGGGCGTTGGGAGGGTGAGACGTTGGTCGTCGAGACGAGAAATTATTCTGCTGAGACTCGATTCAATGGCGCGTCTGAGAATCTACATTTGATTGAACGCTATACGAGGGTCAGTCCGGATGTCTTAAAGCACGAAATTACGCTCAACGATCCGGATACGTGGACGTCACCGTGGACAGTCGAATTGTTGCATACCGCGACCATGGATCCGATTTTTGAATATGCCTGTCATGAGGGTAACTATTCGATGCCTGGGATTTTGGGCGGTGCGAGGCTTGATG
>CAZWKO010000325.1:0-3630 GCA_964634925.1 uncultured Vicinamibacteraceae bacterium | reverse complement strand
CAAAGCTCTCTGGTCTCGCTCGTGGGCTAAAAGTGAATCCGGAAGGCCGCATCCTTAACGTGGGTAATTGTGAGCTAACTCATATAGGGGTTGGGCTTGGAATGATGATGGATGGTGGCAACGCTGCTGTGTTTATGAAACAACTCGATTTCCTCTTGCTCGGGCTTGACCAGCTTGTCAATACGTTTAACTTTATTCGGTCGACACGTCCGATGGACCAACTTGGTAGTTTCACGATTTTTTTGATCATTTGTGACCAAGGCTATCAGGGGCCTCAGTCAAGTCTTAATTCGGCTGGGGATGTAGCTTCGTTAGGAAATGTGAATGTTTATTGTCTCAATACAGCAGAGGAAGCTCGGTCTATCGTTGGGGCACAGTTTGTCAGTCCTGGCTTCAGGGTGATTTGTACAAGCCAACGTCTTTTCGGGACGCCTGTTCTGGATATTCCGGTAGAAAAGAAGGCAACTGATAACTCTTTGTTTCGTTATCGGTCTGGAGATGACGTGACCATTGCGTGCTATAACTTTTCGCTGCGAGAAGGGCTTCGTGTGGCCGATCAACTGAGCACGTTAGATATTAAAAGTGACGTGTTTCATGTGAATTTTGTACCGGAGATCGACTTGGACCCACTCATCGAATCGTGTTCCCGGACCGGTGCTTTGGTTTTGCTCGACGACTCGAAGACGGTTACGAAGTTTGGGGATTTATTAGTAACAGAGTTTCATACTCGAGCTGTCAAGCCAGCAGTGTTGTCGCTTAGTCGTCGAGGTGGTCAAGGAGCCGAGTACGGGGTTTCGGAAGATCAATTTGTTGTTGATTACCGTTCAGTCTTAGACTTTTTGGAAGGGATTCGGCCCCAACCGGTCGCTGGTTGACCATTGATGAATATATTAGGGGAGTTGGAGGAGCATTCGTCAGATGATGTCGTTTTCGCTTACTAATAACCCTGACGATGAACACCTCTAAGGTTGTGCCAGAAATGCAATGTGAAATCTTTCGCTATACTGTTACACCAAGGAGAGATCTGCATGCCAACTGAAACGGTTGTAAGTGGAAGTGCGACTGTACTACCACTGACACCTGTCTCTACTCAAAGCAATGACGGGCTGTCTGCGGCCGACGTTTCCACGGTTATGGAAATTAAATCGTCCGGGCGTATCATTATAGAAGTCGCGGGTGTCTGCCAGGCGGCATGTCCATTTTGTGCTCAAAATTCTGGCAAGTCGCGGCGCAAGGAAAAACCTGCGGCCTATATGCCGGTCGATATCTTCAGAGAAACGATATCCCGTCTCGGTAAATCTGAGGCTGTCAAAGATAAGAAGATTGATCGGGTTTATCTGTACAACTGGGGCGAACCGTTTTTGTCGCCGTTTATGAACGAGTATCTCGAGATTTTGAGAGAGCACGGATTGTTCGCGGTTATTAGTTCAAATTTTCAGAAAGTACAACCTATTCGTGAAGAAAACTTTTCGGTCATTAATGAAGTCTTATTTAGTCTGTCAGGGATGACGGAGGGCACCTACGGCAGGATTCATGGTGACTTCAGCAAAGTGTTGGCTAACTTCGAATCTTTTAATAATGATCTGAAGAAATATTCACCACAGACGAAGGTGTTTATGTCGTGGCACCGTTATACGTTTAATGAACATGAGTTCTGGGAGGCGTATCGATATAGCTGTCGCCACGGTATTGGATTTATTCCATCGGTTGCATTCATGAATGATCTGGTGGAATTAATTCAGGCATCGACCGATCGATTGCCCGAGCACCGGAAGGAAGAGGCAGAGCGGGATATCTACCTTGATCATATGGTGGAGTCGATTACGTCTTATAAAGAAGATGGTCCTGACTATGACTGTCCTGCTTGGGATGATGTTGTCGTTGATGAACGTGGCCGGTTATTGATTTGTTGTGGGACTGATGCGCAGTCAGCCGTGGGAGACATCCATGAGACGCCATATGATGAGATGAGAGAGAAAAAGATCAATGCGCCATTGTGCAAGGCCTGCAAGAACACCGGTGTCGCGGAATGGGCCCACAATAATCACCATGACCACAACCAATTACCTTGGCCTTCTGGTGGTGGGTTGGATGCTGTTCGGCTTACTTTAAGTCTGAATTTTTTAAAGTACAAGAGTGATATCAGGCACGTCCTGAATAAGTCAAAATTCGGCGAACCCATTCTTGATATCTATCGAAACGGTTCGAAACTGAAGTCACGATTTTCCTGACATTTATCTATTCGGGTCTGCCTCTGTGATGGGGGCGAAGGGACTCAGATAATATCGATTGGACTGTCAGCGTGAGTCGCTGTGTATGGCAGGTCTCAGTGATGGCGGTCTTACTTGGTAAGATCATGAGGGCCGGATTGTAACCGGTGCTCAATCTAGAGCAGTGGGCGAACCTAAAGTAACGACCATCATCCCGACGTATGAGC
Source organism: uncultured Vicinamibacteraceae bacterium (assembly GCA_964634925.1). GTDB lineage: Bacteria > Acidobacteriota > Vicinamibacteria > Vicinamibacterales > UBA8438 > DTWD01. The sequence goes on along the minus strand of CAZWKO010000325.1, from coordinate 1,193 downwards.
GGCCGATTTTGATGAAACGGGCCGTTCTCAGCGTGTTGGGGCAGTCTTATTCTGATTTTGTCATTCAAATCCTCGATAACGCATCGACAGACGATACTGCGTCCGTTGCTCAGGACTTAATCAAGGCTGATTCGCGCGTTCAGTACTACCGACACGAAGAAAACATTGGCAGTTTGAACAATATGATCTATGGCATGCAGAATGTGACTACCCAGTATTTCAATATTCTTTGCGACGATGATGTGTTGTTGCCGGATTTTATGCGTGATGCTCTTCTTGTGCACGAAGAATCAAATTCTTCATTGGCGTTCGTTTCAACGAGGGTAGTTGCGGTGAATGAGAACGGCAAGTTTGTGGACAAGATGATTCATCCGAAAGAGGTATGCATACTAAATCCGCCTGATGGAATAGCGCATTGTTTGAAAGCTGGTGTGTCGTTACCGGGGGTTGTGTACCGAACGCGTGCGATGTCGGAAATAGGCGCGTTTCGTCAATCATGGTGGAATTGGACAGAGACAGGTTGGCATGCGCTTGCTGCCGTAACAGCTTCGATCGGATTTTCACCGACAGTTGGCGGCATTTTTTTGGATCACACGGAGGGCAGCTCAAAGCGGATGGGGCGGATTGAATTCCGGCTTAGTTGGTTCAAGATGTTCGCTGATGTTTATGACAAGGCTCAGAAATGCCATGTTAGCTCGGCATGGTGGGCAACGCATCTTCGTCCGCTAGCTTACCGGAAGTTTCTAGGCAGTGCGGTCAGGCTTTGTAATGCTGACGGATTCGAAGCCTATGATGAACTTGGTCGTTTAGGGCTCAAAGTGGGTGTTCACAATGTGACTGTGACTGTGACTTTGGCAGTGGCGAGAATCGCTCGGGTACTCCGGATTGGTCGGTTGGTCAATCTGCTTCTAGACGTGTGTCAATGGATTCGATGGACGGGTTTAGGAGGTTTACTTCAATCCAGGCGAAAACAGAACAACGATCGTCTCGAGACGGCTTCGCGGGTGTTTTGTAATCTGAATGAAGAGGCTGGTCTGAATTAGGTATTTGTGTCGATGGCTGTGGTTGTCAGGGGCATGTTTGTAGGACTCAATGCGTAAAAAACTCACTGAATTACTTGTATGTCCGAAATGTCATGAGGCTTTAGATTGCCAGCCAGGATTAACTGCGGACGACGGTGATATTCGTACTGG
>CAZWKO010000324.1:0-3658 GCA_964634925.1 uncultured Vicinamibacteraceae bacterium | reverse complement strand
CAGGCGTGTTGTGAGTTTGGCATGGAGGCGGAGCTAGGTCGAGCACCGAAAACACGGTATCAATGGCCTGTTGTGCGGTATGACGTGCAGTCGTATACCGGACGCCGAGAATACTGATTAAACCCGGCAGCCCGTCTTGTCGATGGTCATGTACAGCGCTCTGCTTCAGCAGTGTGACCCCCGTAGCATTGTCTTCGTGGCTGGGGAGTAATCCTCTATGTATTAATTGAATGTCAGGGAGTTCAGCGTGTAGTCCGGGAAATGCATTGTTGATGTCTTGTAGGAATTCTTCGAGTTCTGGTTGTGTAACGGCGAGGTTGTCGGGACTAGATTCGAAAGAAGAGTGGCTAGTGCCGGCGAGAGTCAATCCACGCCAAGGTGCAAGAAATAACAGTCTGGACTTACTCTGTCCTCCGACCGCATGCTGGTGTGTCATTGGCTTCGTCAGAATAAGATTCATGGCTTTCGATAGTCCCCGAGGGAGCGCAGGCTTTGCGTCGGGGACCAATACTGTTAAGAGCGAGGGGGCCCATGGCCCCGCGGCGTTCAACACGACACGTGCATGTATATCGAATTGCTCTCCTTTAAGACGATCTCGTACTGTGATGCCAGAGATACGGCCACCGCATCGCGTGGCGCCTATACATTCGATGTAGTTCGCAACCGCTGCGCCTTTTCCCTCGGCAGAAAGTACGAAGGATAAGTTCACTCGGTCGCTGTTGTGCATTTGGCAGTCAAACCACTTGATTCCACCAGTAACGCCACTCGGGTCGATGAAGGGATTGAGGCGTAGACATTCGCTACGCGAGAGCAGTTGGCTGCGGGGTAAATGGTTTGCTGGGTCGAGGCCTTCATTGCGATCACGAGCCAAAAAGTCGTTCAATCCAAAGCCGATTCGCATGAACCAGCGATGCCGAGAAAACGATCGGTAGGTGGGAATTACAAAAGGCATTGGATGAATCAGGTGTGGTGCGATACGGGTCAGAGCACGACGTTCCCGAACGAATTGCCGAAGACCCGAAATATTGCCTGATTGCAGCATACGGACGCCACCGTGTACGGTTTTTGCACTGTTGAATGAGGTGCCGCTTCCGAAATCGCCACGGTCAATCAATGCGACGGATAATCCTCGGAGTGCAGCATCCCAAGCGGCTGTCGTTCCGTAGATACCTCCGCCAACAATAACAACGTCGAAATCGGTGTCGGCGAGTCTCCGTAAGTCCCTCTGCACAAGGCATATACTACATCTCGTGCAGCATGCCGATGGATTAATCACTCAGATCGCAGCCTACTGGAACCACAGTATTCACGATCTTGAAATGACGGAACACCCTGTTGGGTCGTTGGAGTTTTTTGACGATCTCGATGAGTATCGATTTGACAAACTTCGGTATCTTCCGCACGTGGTTGATTTTGCGGGGTACCGCGGACAGCAACTTTTGGAGGTCGGCTGCGGAATCGGGACTGACCTACTCCGGTTTGCCAGGGGTGGTGCATGCGTGACTGGGGTTGACCTGTCTGTTCAGGCAATTGAACTTGCCCAGGCGAATTTTTCATTACATGAAGCACCCCGGAATCGCTTGCAAGTTCAGAATGGAGAATCTCTGTCGTTTGAAGATGATGCGTTTGATGTTGTGTACGCGCACGGCGTGTTGCAGTACACGGCTGATCCACAGCGGATGATCGCTGAGTGTCGTCGTGTGTTGAAGCCTGGCGGGCACGCGATTTTTATGGTTTACAATCGATTTTCATGGCTTCAGGCGCTATCGAAGGTGATGGGCGTCGGGTTGGAACACGCCGATGCTCCGATACTGCGCCTGTTTTCGATTCGTCAGTTTCGTCGTATGTTAAACGGTTTCCCGAAGACGACCATTGTTCCCGAGCGGTTTCCAGTCCGGTCTCGATTACATAAAGGATGGAAAGGTACGCTCTATAATGAAATTTTCGTCAAAGCGTTTACCGTTGTTCCCCGTGCATGTGTACGTCCATTGGGCTGGCATTTGATGGCGTTTTGTCGCAAGTAACCTTCGTTACGAAGAACGTTTAGCGGCTAATCCGGTAATCGATACCCGACGGAACGCACGTCTATCGAATGGTAAGACTGTCGCTTGCAAAAAGTGATAGAGCGATTTGAGGCCGAGGGCCAGACGTGCCGGCATCCGCTGTTCAATCGGATGCAACCCTTCCGCTGTCTTGATTAGACCGACCGCATTTCCGTCGGCGGCGTGCCATTGGGCGACGTAGTCACTTTGTTGCGGAGGGACTGCAAATATCGGTCTAATGGCCGTTCGTCTGGCAACCACACACAGGTATGTTGGTCGGAATGTGCGCAGTTGTACTCGGCCGCGTGCGTCGACGGGGTCCGTAACTTCGTACCAGTGCGACGATGATGTTTCAGTAACAAGGAGTCGAGTAACTGTAAAACCATTATTTTCAGACAGCACGCGATAAAACAATTCTGGAGAAAATTGATAGAAGCCGTGTCCAGCTAGGTTGTTTACGTTTGTAATCGAGACTAGATGGCCGCCGAGTTGTACCATTTGCATGCAATTTCGAATGGCTTCGGGAAAATTGAATACGTGTTCAAGTGTGCCTGAGTCAACGACAGCAGAGAATGATTCCGCGCGTGCTGGTGGTATGGGTTGGTTCAAATCGAGAGCACACGAGGCACCCTCGTAGTCTGATGCATCAAACGACTCTGTATGTACCGCTCCCAGGAGTCTAAACAAAGGTTCGCTATAGCCGTGCTCTTCGTTGAGAAGACGCTGAGCGGTGTCGCGAGTGGTCGGTATTCCAAATGCTGATAGGCGCTTCGCGAGTCCAGATGTAGTGACGTACAGACGTTGTCGCCCGATAGTTGCTGTGCGTTCAAAGGAAACGCCGAGTTGGCGGGCGGCGAGCAAGAATTGTGTGGCTTTATCGTCGAGACCCATAGTTGTCGCTGCGACACTTTAGCAACTAATGATTGCCGATTGATGTTTATTCTGAGACGTATTGTGTGACGTATACCGTCGCATTGCCCCCAGCGGATCCATCGACCGTTATCGTTTGATTCGATGAGACATTCGTGACGATCCGTGTGGTGCCGTCGCTAAAGGTGACTGATACATTGACGGTTGTGACATTCCCGAGACCAACGTGCATGATGGGGTCGTTTTGTCCAAGGTAGCCGTTGTTACTCCGGCTTTCTCGACTGGCGATGGTTTGACCAGTAGCATTTGAAGCATCAGAGATAGTCACTCGGGCTCCGAACGCACCAATTTGACCTTGTGGCGAGAGGAGTTTGATTTTCAGCCAACTTCCTCCGTTGACATTGTTTCGAACTAACCAGTTACGACTACGTTTCACTCCGACTGCGAAATCAAGGTCGCCATCGTTGTCAATGTCAGCAAAGGCGATTGCACGTGGATCGTTGATGCCATCGACTGGCACTGAAGGTCCAGATTCAAAGGATCCTGCTCCTTCATTGATGTAGATGCGGTCGTCTCCAGCAAAAGCGAGATCGATGTCTCCGTCATGGTCCAGGTCAGCAAAGGCTCCCATATAACCGTCGATGCCATTGAAGCTTCGCAGGAATGAAAAAGTGCCGGCCCCAACGTTACGATACAGGTGTCCGATCGTGTCACCGTCAGCGTCCAAGCCGACGACCACCATATCT
>CAZWKO010000323.1:0-3659 GCA_964634925.1 uncultured Vicinamibacteraceae bacterium | reverse complement strand
CTGTCGCCAAGGGTTTTTCTTCAAGGGTTGATGCAGCACAATGACAGTGCTGGCTTGTGGTCTTCAAATTTGCGGTTCGGGTGGCTGCATGATGCGAATACGGGTTTGTTTTTGGTGTACAACGACATTGAAGGGATTAGCGATTATGTCCCGGTTGGCGCCGGTCGAAGCTTGATCCTGAAGTTTAGCTATTTGTTGGATGTGCTGAACTGACCGCTGCGTTACACCGACGCACTCGAACCTCTTACACCGCTCGTTCCGATGAAGAATTTGAAGCGTCGTTTCCGTACGGTTTTCTGTTTGACACTTGGGTAATTCGTTCACGAAGAAGGCGGATGATTTCCGGGTATCGTCGTCGCAGTACGCGGCGGCCTCGGGATGACAAGAGAGTTAGTCGATCGCGAAGAATACCACCTGGAAAGTTGAACAACATCCGCCACATTTGCCACTCGCGGTCGAGCTCCTGTTGGTCAAGGGTTACGTGAAGCCGGTTGGATAAGTAGAGCGTTTCCCAATGAAGTTGGCCGTCAATAGCGGCGAATAAGAGGGAGCCAGGCAAACGAATACTCACGGCCGCGTCTGGAGGTTCCGCAGCGACCGAAGAGACCTTTCGGGCTTTGCAATCAATTACCCACCAGTCAGTGTTTGGTTCTGCCAGAAAAGCGATGTGAGTCGGAAGTTTTCGGCGTAGGAGCCAATTTCGAGAAATAATTTGTGTGAAATAGGCAGCGAACCGCTCAAAGAAATCATTTGGGGGAAGTGGTTCTTCAGCGACGATTTTCTCGATTTCTTCCCGTCGTTTCTTGATTTCAGCCGTGGCTGCGTTGTCGCGGGCACCCCAGTCAAAGATAAAACCAGGTGCCATTTTGCCCATTTTTACGGAGAGCCGATCGCCAGGGTTGAGCAGTGTGCCGTTTACGTCAGGAAACTTCTCTGAAATTGCTTCGATGGCCGCGTGAGGAGTTGGAATGTGCTGGGTCATCCACTCAGAGCCTGGCAGGAAGAACCCGTACTGCGTTGCGAAGGGGACGGCGTATTGCGGTTTGAGGATACCCATGGTTTTAGCAAAACTACCCAAAACCTCAGAGACGTTTTCTGCAAGAAGACCGTCACGGTCCTGTCCTCGTACGTTGTAACACACTGGATACGGGCTGGCGTAGCTGAAGGCTCCGAGCGCGACATCAGGACGCGGATGGTGGTTGAGCCACTCGTGGAGCCACGATTCAGATACCGGACAGTCATTCAGATTCAGAACCGTATCGTCGCCGTATCGCAACCAGTAGGCACTATCGATTCGGCCGTGTTGATAGTTCTCCACGACGACGCCGCTGGGAAGAGCTAGTGGTTGACCGTGTTCAATCTCGATCACCTGCTTGAATTTCAATTCTCGAAGTGCGTCGGCCATCCATGGGTCGAGACCGTATGGCACGATGGTGGTCGCTGATTTGGGGAGGCGCTGCAATGACGGCAGGTGAAAGTGGTCATTGTGCACATGCGAAATCATGATGTAATCGATTGAACTCAGCGACTCTGGCGTTTCTGTGAGGGCAGGGAGATGCCACCACCCACCACCATTTGACGGTCCTACAAGCCACGGATCCATCAGTATCGCAATGCCGCCTATGTCGATACGAATGCACGCATGGCCTATGTAGGTCAGTGCGGTTGGATGGTCGCCTGTGTTTTGGGCCATTGGAAGTTCTGTGACGATTTTCAATCTTGCATTATAAAGGTGGTCAGTTGGTATTCACTCGGTTGTCTGGGTTTTACTGATAATCCGTGGATGCCAGTGAGAGTCGAACGACGGTTTCGTCATTACGTACGACAACATGCTGGTTGGCAAATGCCGGATGCGCCCAGAGTACCGCCCGGTCTCGATATCGACCAGACACACCTCCGCGGGTACGAGTCGTCGGTGTCAGTAAATGCGTCCGGTCAATTTCTTCGTAGCCGTCCGGATTAAATCGCGCAAGAATTAGTTCGCCGCTATCGTTCACGACAAAATAACGATTGCGATGACGCACGAAATATGCGGTGGCCCAGCGGTCCTGCTCATTCATCTGGTTACTTTCCCAGACGCGTTCACCGTTTCTTGCATCAATGCCCCGAAGCTCACCGTAACTTCCAATGCCGTAGAGGTGGCCGTCAACAACAATAGGTGTTGAAATAATGGAGTGAAGCGTGTCTGTTTGCTCTGGTAATTCGCCACGGTTCCGGCCTTGCCAGAGCACGCGCGCGTCGGGGCGGTCAGGGTTTAGTGCGAGCATCATTGACCCATTGAAAAACTGGCTGACAACCAAGTATCGGCCGCTGCGAACCGGTGTCGTGATGGCCATCCCACCGCCAATGGTGAAGTCCTGATTCCAGTAAATTTCTCCCGTTGCCGGATTGAGTGACGTAATGGCGGTAGCATGCCAAAGAATGAGTTGTCGCACACCGCCGGCGTCAATGACGATAGGTGCCGAATATCCAGTTTCTGAAATGTTGTCTAGAGACCGCCAGGCTTCGTCCCCGGTGATTTTGTCAAAGGCGACGACCTTGGCGTCCGGCTCGCCACCTACCGCAGCAATGAGCAGGTCGCCTTCCACGATCGGGGCTTGCGATGTCCCCTGGACAGGCACGGTGGAGTCGTAGTCGGTCACGGTATCGACGCGCCACAAAAGGTCGCCGGTCCCGGTGTCGAAACATGACAGCATCCCGGCAGCACCGAGGGTGTACACCCGGTGTTCATCGACCGTCGGGACTGCCCGTGGTCCGGTGGCAAATTTGAATTGCAAATTACGGTAAGTTGCCGGCCATTCTTGTTGCCAGAGTAAAGCGCCGGTTTCTTCATCGAAAACCACGAGGCGTTCATGGCCATCCATGGTGCGGCTTTCAGGTGTTTCCTGATAGTCCAGCACGAAGACACGCCCATCTGCTACAGCAGGTCCGGCGAACCCGCCACGCACGGGTGCACTCCACTTCATGGTGAGACCCTCATCTGGAAATGTGTCAATGACGCCAGAGTCATTCCAGACAGCGTCCCGATTAATGCCGCGCCATTGAGGCCAGTCTTCAGCTGACAGGTATGTCGTCGTAATGAGAACGAATCCGGCAGCGAGCGCGAGCCATCGGTGGATATTGTTCGGCAGTCGTTTCATGTGTCCCTGCGCCTCATTACAGTTCTCGGGTGATGTTACGTCGCTGTTGTTGGATCGATAATTGTCGCAACTTCGGAGACACGGTTGGCAGGAAACCCTCCGCGTTCGGCATGTTCTCGCACTAAGCCTTCGTTGGGTGCGATGTAAATACAGTAGACCTTGTCTCCCGTGACGTAGCTGTGTACCCATTGAATCTCCGTGCCCAGCTGTTTCAAAACATCGCATGACTTGTTGGCAATGTCTGATAATTGTTCTGTCGTTAGCTGTCCGGCTCCAGGGATTTCTCGTTCGATTACATATTTCGGCATCTGTTGGGTCTCCCGATGTGTGGCGAGCCAGAGAATGGACTGGTTTTCTCAGACCGCCTGATCTTATTGTGCCGTGCGCTGACAGTCAGTGCATGCCTATTCTACTGAAGGCTGGATAACAGGACTCAACGCTTTTCTCAAATGTCGGCTGTTTCTCTTTGAATTTTTATTGAGTGTGTTTCGTGTGGGTAGTTCTGGTGTGAAACGCCTG
>CAZWKO010000322.1:0-3664 GCA_964634925.1 uncultured Vicinamibacteraceae bacterium | reverse complement strand
CGCCTTGGGCACCTTGTTGTGGGAAACACGTACCGAAATCCGGCCCTGGTTGCTAAAATGGCTACGACTACTGATCAAATTTCTCATGGTCGTTTCACGCTTGGCATTGGTGCCGCATGGTTTAAGCGTGAGCACGAAGCTTTCGGTTGGAGTTTCCCTACAATGCGAGAACGACAAGACCGTTTGGAAGAATCGTGCTCCCTTATTCGCTCTTTATTCACTTCAAATGAACCCGTAACCTTCCAGGGGAATTACTACAGCCTTGATGAGGCACCTCTCGCACCGGGTTGTTTTCAAAAACCCCACATTCCTATTCTTGTGGGCGGCACGGGCGAGGAGCGGACCTTACGAACACTTGCCAAGTATGGTGATATCATGAACCTAGATGGATGGGCTGGTGGACCAATGACTGCGGAGTACTTTAATCACAAAATCCAGGTGCTGGAGAAGCATTGCAACGCCGTCGGTCGAGACCCCTCTAACATCAAGCACACCGTGCTAATGCCAATAATGGTCAGTGACGAGGGAGAGGCTGCAAACAAGTTCATCTCCGATCGCCATCTTGGCGAGGGAAGCGCTGTTGGACCCAAAAACTATGTAATCGACCGCATTGGCGAAATGGTCAACGCCGGCGCCGATGAAATTATGTTTGGTGGCATTCCAACGAAGACTGTCGATCAGTATTTGCTCATAGCAGAGGAAGTGTTGAGTGCATTCAACTGATAAACATTTATTCTACAGTTAAAATAGACTGGATTAGAGCACTGCCTTAACAACGGCAACCATGTTGAAGGAAAAGTTTGGCTAGGAAGTCACGGTATTGAAAAAAGTCCCGCCAGTTAGAACTAAAGGAGAAAATGTATGAGTGATGCAACACCTACAGAGTTAATCGATAATGAGAAGGTAAAAGTAACAGAGTGGAAGTTTAAACCGGGTCAAAGTACTGGATGGCATAGGCATGGAATGGATTATGTGGTTATTCCAGTGACAACGGGAAAACTCCTTATGAAGGACATAGATGGTGAGCAAATAGCAGATTTGGTTACTGGAAAGCCTTACTTTCGTGAAGAAGGAGTCGAGCATGATGTTATTAACCCAAGTTCAACGGATGATGTTGTTTTTATAGAAGTAGAAGTGAAGTATGCGGCGCGATCGTAAAGTAAAAAACTCAAATAATGGTATTGGGGTAGGTAGTTTTAATCGAAATAATTTGCTCGTTGGACAACATAGGAATAATTAAATGGCTAATATTACGGCTTTTGATGCAGATGTTTCATCGGACCAGGTTGCTGCGTCTATAGCGGATCACGGGTATGCAATTGTTCAGAACCTTCTCGATGATGCAACAATCGCTAGGCTTTCAGATCAACTGGTTCCGCACCTTAACTCGGTAGACCTTGGTGATCCCGATCCATTCTTTGGCCATAGGACAAAGCGGTTCGGCGCTCTTCTGAGTCGATGCCCTCTCACGCGAGATATGTTAACACATCGGCTTATACTTGAGACTGCGGACCATGTTCTTGGGCCCTATTGCGTGCGATATCAGTTAAATTTTACTGGCGTTATGCATCTGGTCCCAGGCGAGACTGCTCAGACGATGCACCGCGACACAGGTTTGTATCCCATCCAAAATCCGGCGCCACCACTTACATTGGCAACAATGTGGGCGGCAACCGACTTCACTATGGAAAATGGAGCTACTCGTATAGTGCCAGGGAGCCACCTCTGGGAGGATGGACGTAAACCTAGTGGCTCGGAGATTGTGCAGGCTGAGATGACTGCTGGCTCAGTTTTAATTTATACAGGGAGCTTGATGCACGGTGGAGGTGCTAACCAATCGAACAGTCCGCGTTGCGGAGTCGCACTCCATTATTCGTTAGGTTGGTTGCGGCAAGAAGAAAACCAGTACTTGGCAGTGCCGGTGGAAGAGGTGCGTACTTACTCTGAGGAAATCCAGCGCCTTATGGGTTACGATCTTGCTACAGTAAATTTAGGCATGGTTGATCAAAAACATCCCAACGATGTTTTAAATGGCACGGCTGGATCCGGCCCTGGTGTGCTTGGGACCAAAGAACTGATGGAGGCCGATAACGCTATCGAGCGGTTCCGAGTGGTCGATACTGCTATTGTGGGTCGAACACGCGTCGAGGTATGATGAGTAGGATGTTTGGATAGAGAATCCTGTCAGTTGGGGCATAAATCCCTCGTTTGCTAATTCGTTTTCGTAGTGTTGCCAATACATTTTCCGCCCCACCTGCTGAATCAGCGTCCCATGAGACGGAGCAAGATTTTTTCCCGTCCACGAATTTGTCTGAATGGACTGATACCTTTTTTCGGGGACACAGGTGAATTTTCCAAGCAGGCACCACGCATGGATACGAATCCAATATAAAGGAAGGGAATTGAAGCAACAATAACTGCCTTAGGATCAGTTTCACGAGAAACCTCAGGACACATGACATCTAAAATCCAGTATCTGCCTAAGGCAGTAAAAGCCCAAACCCCAAAGATGATCCTTGTGAGCGTAAAAACTTACAGTCTTAACCATTGTAGCTTATTTCTTAATCTAACTAGTCAAACCTATTGTTCCCAACATCACTCTTTTTAATGGCCCAGTATATGAGCCATAAACAACCAATGCCTGTAAACGCAATGGTCAGCCACCATCCACTCCGATTAATGTCATGTAAACGCCGAACGCCCACGGTCAGACCGGGCAAAAACATTATCCAGCCAAAAATCAGTAACGAATTATAAATAATGTCCGTTTCAGTCAAATATATGAGGGTATATCCAAAACAATGCACACCCCAAATAAACAAAACAAAATACCAATATTCCGCTCTTGATGCCCGACCCGAGAATGTGAAAAATTTTACCAAACAGCTTTTCACTGCGTCGTAAAAACTCATTCTCCTTCCAACTTGTTTCTCTACTATCCCACGCTTGCCAAAGACCACCATTGCTTCACCCTATCTTCCAAGCTGCCACCTTAGACAGAGGCTCTATCCATAGTCCAGCAAAAAAAGGAATGTTCGCAGCACACGGCCTAGTTCCCATGTTATTAATGTCTAGCTGCTATTTCCGAACAGAAACTTGGGATAAATTTTATTATCCCAAGTTTTAATAGAATTTATTTATTATCTGAGCACTGTAGGGAAATGAGACCTACAAGAATATTTTTATCAAAGGCATCCACTTGATATGCGCATCCCCCTGTAGCGTTCGCATACTTTCCGGTTCCACCGTGTATGGTATTAATCCCTTCTGTTCCTGTGCGTTTAGCAGTACTAAATTGTATATCGCCATCTTGGTCCGTAAGATTACAATTTGCGAACAGTTCCTTCCCTCTATAACCAACACAAATGACGGTACCTGTATTGCCTCTACTGTCAGTCCAGACCCCTTCAGCAACTAAACCCATAAATGAACCGTCGGAAGTTTCCACACTTTTTGTTATCTCGTATTTAAGAGCATTCATCATAGTGTATTCTTCTGCCACAACGCTCTTAAAGAAAAAAAATGATAATGAAATGCATAAAGCGCAAATCTTAAAATATATATTCATGATAGCCCCCCCAGATCTATTGAAATTCAGTCTAAATTATAAGCATGTAAGCCTATTGAAAAGACAATCTATATTCAAACGTTTCAATTGAAGTGG
>CAZWKO010000321.1:0-3675 GCA_964634925.1 uncultured Vicinamibacteraceae bacterium | reverse complement strand
GGAAACTCCTGGGTACCAACGAGCTGTCCAGTCAGCTGGCAATCTCGCGTACGTCATTGACCAGCCATCTGGTATTCATAGCTTCGATCTACGTGACCCCACAACACCCGTATCGGTCAGCCTTCATCCGGCCGGCAGTGTTCCAGCCCGTAATGTCGCCATCGAAAATTCCAGGGCCTACGTGGTCTACCAGCAAACTGGATTGATTGAAGTCGTTGATATCACATCCCCGAGTAACCCGAAGCTACTCGGCCACTATGAGACTGCCGGACAACCGGAAATGGTTGCCGCTGATCAAACATCTATCGTCATCCCAAAAGGAGATGACGGGATCGAGATCGTCAACCTAATTGACCCGACGGCACCAACCGTCACAACCACTTACGATACGCCCGGAACAGCACGAGATATCGCCATCCACGGCAACTACCTACTGGTAGCGGATAGCCAATCCGTTGAAATTCTTCGTTGGCGCTAGAAAATGGCCGCGCGCCCACTGCTATTGATCGGCGAGTGGGAGAAATAATGAAATACGATCGTCAGACCCAATAGCTCGCGAAATATGTCCCTGCCCGGTCGTGTCTTCCGCCAACAAAATGTGACCAGGGTACAAACGGATCTTCGAACCATCTCCGATCTCGACCTCACTCTCACCAGCTAATGTGATGACGAATTGCTTGCGCGGGGCAGTATGCCAATCAATAAAGTAATCAGGTGATGTGCGTCGGAATTGGACATTCGTAACAGCAATTGGATCCGCCATCTCTGTCGCACCGCGCGGGCTATTGAGTGGAACTTCATAATTTTCGGCGTGCGTCTTACCATCGTCGCCAGTGTAAATACGAGTTACCTTAATGGGTGTACGTTCTTGTGCCACCACAGGTTGATCAGTCACCCACCGAAACCCGCTCACAACAAATAACGTCGGGATCCAACCGAGAACAAGCAAATATCGAAGCCATACAGTCATCAATGGTTCCTCCTGACAACAATCGTGGCATTATAAGCACACCTACAAAAACTTGGGGAACAGTCTCATGAAACAAGTCGACGTTTTTCAATTCGGTGCTGCACTACTTGTAATTTCCTTCGTTGGATGCAGCGTCGACACACCGTCACCGGAAGAAGACTCCGCAGAATCTACTTCGCCGCCAGTGATGGACGCGACACCCAATACGACCGGCGATCCGGAAGCCATTCGACCGTTTGAGATCAATGTTCCTGATGCCGTACTTGATGATCTCCGGAACCGGCTAGCCACGACGCGACTTCCTGATCAAATACCGGGGACGGCATGGGACTACGGTACAAATCGTGAATATCTTTCAGAATTACTAGATTACTGGCAACATGACTTTGATTGGCGGGCACAAGAACAAATGCTCAACGCGTTCGATCAATTCAAAACAACCATCGATGGTCTCGATGTTCACTTTATTCATCAAAGGTCACCCCATGAAGAGGCCCTCCCGTTAGTGATTACTCATGGATGGCCGGGGTCTTTCATGGAATTCCACAAAATCATAGGTCCGCTGACAAATCCGACTGCCTACGGAGGCGATGCGAGCGACGCATTTCATGTCGTGGCGCCCTCAATTCCTGGGTATGGCTTCTCCGATAAACCAACCGAACGCGGCTACAACCCTGAACGAATGGCCGACATTATCGGAAAACTTATGGAACGACTCGGGTACGAACGTTACGGCACACAAGGTGGCGACTGGGGAAGCATCATCAGTCGATGGCAAGCGTCGCTGCGTCCGGACCGAGTCGTTGGGGTTCACATCAATATGGTGACAGCAGGACCACCGCCTGGCGTAGAAAACCCTAATGCCGGGATACCAGTCGAAGAACTCGAACGTGCACAAGCGCGACAAGAATTCTTCGCAGACGAACGAGGCTATAGCAATCTACAGGGGACAAAACCACAGACTCTCGGTTTCGGATTGAATGACTCGCCGGCCGGCCTCGCCGCATGGATTGTTGAAAAATTTATGACGTGGTGTGATTGCGGAGACCACGTCGAGAACGAATTCACAAAAGACGAACTGCTGACAAACATAACAATTTATTGGGTTACCGGCACTATTACCTCATCTACTCGCATCTACTATGAATCCCGCTACACGCCGTCGAGTCGACCAATTGGATATATCGACACGCCGGTCGGTTGTGCAATCTTTCCACATGAAATCTTTATCCCACCACGAGCTTGGGCGGAAGCCGCGTATAACGTGACGCACTGGACCGAGATGCCACGCGGTGGACATTTTGCGGCACTTGAACAGCCCGAACTACTCACCGACGATATCCGGGCATTCTTCAGAGAATTACGGTGACTACGCGAGGAACACCTAACTCACGCCAATGAGCCTAAGGACCAGGGATGATTCCTTCAGTTGTTAATGGAATTCGATACAACGAAGTACTCGACGTCATATAGAGCGTCCGCCCATCGTCTCCCCATGCGACATTAGCAGTTACCTCAGGCATCACAATGGTCCCAAGATGCGTACCATCGGGCGAGATGATCCACACTCCGCCTGGTCCCGTCGCAAATAGATGCCCTGCCTGGTCAACCTTCAGCCCATCTGCCGCTCCAGGTGCATCTTGATCATTAATGTCAAAGAACACGCGACCGTTCGATGCTCCAGAATCATCAAGGTCATAGGCCATCCAGACTTTGTTATCCGCATCAGAGTTCGCCACATACAAAACAGTTTCGTCTGGAGACAGTGCGATTCCATTCGGACGTGATTGATCGCGAACCAGAAGAGTAAGCTCACCATCCGCCGTCAAACGATAGACACCATTAAAATCGACTTCTCTAAGTGGCGATGCTTCAAGCCCCTCAAGTCCGTACGGTGGGTCTGTGAAATAGAGTGTTCCATCCGAACCATATGCTGCATCATTGGGACTATTCAGACGTTGTCCCTCATAACGATCAACAACAACCGTACGCGTACCATCAGCCTCGACCCTGGAGATCCGTCGGTTGCCATGCTCACAAATAATCAGCCTGCCCTGATCGTCCAGCGTCAATCCATTCGATGAAATAGACCGTAACCCTTCACGATCCCCATCAAAAACAGGATCAATAAACGGACTTACCCCGTCAGTTTCGGTCCATTGGTAGATGGTATTCCCTCTAACATCTGAAAACAGTAATCGGGATTCACCCCTGAGCCATACCGGTCCTTCTATAAAGACAAAACCCTCAGCAAGTTTCTCGACCTCTGCATCGGTCGGCACAAGGGCATCCAATCGTGGGTCAAGCCGAAGGATGAAAGCCTCTGGAATCATTTCACCAGTAGCGTCGTTAGCAGTTTCAATGCCGGGTTCCGTGGATGCGCCGGAATCAGAACCGCCACACCCACTGAGTAATGCCATTACGACACACACGCACGCTACACCTATGTTTCTTGTCATCTAAACCTCTAAAAGTTAAAAGACAGCAATCGGATTGACTGGTGAGCCCGTGCCATTTGGGATCGGCAATGGGGCAATCGTCAACATAAACTCCCAGCGGTTCCGCTCCTCTGCCGCGTCTGCTAAATCATCGAAATCCGCCCGGTCCAAATGATGCACACCAAGCATCGTCAAGGCAAAGTCATGCAGTGCAAGACGAGGCAGGTCGCCAGCCGGCTGCGGCACATACCCAGGAGTCTCCCACCC
>CAZWKO010000320.1:0-3724 GCA_964634925.1 uncultured Vicinamibacteraceae bacterium | reverse complement strand
GCGTAGTGATATTCGGAACGAAAACGAACGGCTGCGTGCCGGGCTATTGCTTCTTCGTCGACGACTCTCACCGGTGGTTTCTCTTGTTAGAACGAACAGGATAATTACTTTGATTGAATGGCATCACATCTGTGTTGTTTAGATTGCTGGATTGTCGTCGGTGTTCTTAGACCAACTTGATAATAAGAGAGAACGGGCCTGTTGAATCGTTGTTTTGTCGAAGACACGTATAAAGAGTAGACCGATTGGGAAACATGCGACGACCGCAGACCTAATTAAGAGGTCCATGACTAGTGAGATCTGAGGGGCCATGTCGAGGGCCCAATACAGAACAATACCGAGTCCAGCGACTCGAGAAAGTCGGTTGATTTCATAAGGAATTCGATAATGTTTTTGTGCGACAAAGAGAAAGGTGGAAGTTAGTACGCATTGGCCGACAACCACAGACAGACCGGCACCGAGCATGCCAAGCCTAGGGATAAGTATTAAGTGCCCGATTACTGTGATTACTGCGGAAATCAATGTGATGCCTGGTAAGCTGCGAGACTGTTTTGCGATGTTGAGCGAGGTGATGGCAAAGATAGTGATTGCCTGAATGGTGACGCCAAAAGCGAGAAGTGGCACGATATTTGCTGCGTCGTGAAATGTGGGTGGCGTGAGAAGTCGTACAAGTGGTTCGGCGAATACCGCAAGGCCAAGCGTCGAAAAAACCAGCACACTGAAGGCCACTGTCGCGAGGCGTGAAAAGAGTTGCGGAGCATCTGCGCGTTCCATTGCCTCGTACGAAAATGGTGTCCAAGCCCGCTGAAAAGCAACAGGGTAGAACTTCAGTACGTTGGCGACGCTGCTGCCTAGCTGATACAACCCTACGTCACGTAGTGGGAGAAACAGCCGTAAAAAATATCGATCGGACATTGCCATGATTTGGTGTAGCACAGCATAGGGAACTCGTGGGAGACCGTATGCGAGCATGTTCCGTACTAACTTCCAAGAGAATTGCCATGCGAGAAGTGGTTTTAGTACGCGAGATAATGCGAGCAGAAGCAGCGTCGATACAAAAAGATCAGCAAGCATGATGCCGATAATGCCGAGTCGGAGACCAACCACCAAAACTAGTCGTGCCACGACGGTGCCGAGTGCTCTTGCAAATGTCCACGTTGCAAATTGTTTTGGTCGGTTTTGAATTCGAAGAAAGTTGAACGGAAGGAAGAAAAAAGCAGCGACAGCACTGTTCACGGCAAGTATCGCTACCGCGGTGCTGTAGATATGTGATCCAAGCAGAAGCGTGCTGATCGCGTCAGAGCCGGCGACCAATACCAATAGAAGGACGGCGTTGGCTGCAAAAAGAAAAATTATTGTTGAACCGGTTAATGTGCGGCGCGTATTCTCACTATCGCAATCGTAGTAGAACCGTAGAAAAGCTTCGTCGAGTCCCCATTGTGTGAAGGGTCGAAGAAATGCTTCCAAAAGGAGCAAGAGGGCGAGTGCGCCGAACTCATCCGGCGTAAGTACGCGCGTGTAGACCGGAACGAGTAGAACATTAATAACGAGAATGGCGACGTCAGCTGAGCCGTAGACAAACAGGTGTCCAAAGACTCGCCGAACGTTGTCAAACACGGCGCAATAATAACGGATTAAGGTGATTTGACTCGGTTGTGGATTACCATGCTCCACAATGCCAGCAAACGGAGACCTGAGGTCTCCACTTCGTGTTCTGATGGTGACCCCTCATTTGCCTCCAGAGTGGGCAGCTAATGCCATCCTTCCAATTCAACTCGAATCTGCCCTCGATGCATTTCGTACAGAGTGTCGATTTCTTACGCATTCTTCGCAGAACCAAAGTACCGTTTTGGTAAACGCTCGGTATGTTCCTCGACGTGGTCGTGGACGTTGGTGGCGGACAAGGATAGGCGCATTGATAGCGGCTCTCCGGATCGCGATATGTGCGTTGCCGCTGATCAAATCGAGTGATGTCATTCATCTTCATGGAAACGGCTTAATTGTTGAGATTGCGGATTGGCTTGCAACTCGCTTTCGTAAGCCTTGCGTCCTTACCTTGTACGGTACCGATGTGTGGCACCACGATGCGATGCATCATCGACGATTCGGGGCGGTGGTGCGTAACGCCGGATCACGGGTTTTTTACAGTGAGGCGTTGCGTGAATTCGCAGATAGTCTGGGGCTTGCGCCGTATCCGTCTGAGGTGATTTATGCACCGGTTGCATCAACATTTCAAGCTGTCGGGATGGATCGCCGGTCTGTATTTCGCAGAGAACTTGGTCTCGATCGATCAGCGGTGTTGTTGACAGTGAAACGACTTCACCCGGTGGCTGGCCACGAAGACTTGCTTCGAGCGATGCCAGCCATCTGTGCTGTCCACAACAATGTTCGTCTTCTCCTTATCGGAGAGGGTGAATCTCGTTCTGCACTCGAAGCGCTGACAAAGGAACTAGAGCTGGCCGAGCATGTTCAGTTCCTTGGTGGTCTCAGTCATAGAGAACTATCTCGCTACTATGCGTCGGCAGACTTATTTGTTTTACCGTCCCGGCTTGAATCGTGGGGTACTGTGATGCTTGAGGCGCTGGTCTGCGGGACACCGGTGGTTACGACGAAAACTGCAGGCGGGCAGGAAATTTCGCAGCTATTTCCTGAAGACGTGAGGGTCACGTCGAGTGCTAGCCCTGACGATTTAGCGACGGCCGTAAGAAGCGAGCTAGAAGCGCATCGACGGGTCAGTCAAGATGTTCAGATGCGATTGCAGGCGCAGTTTAGCATTGAGGCCTGTGCTCGAAACTACCATGCCATTTATCGTCAAGTCATTGCCGATAGTGATTTTTAAGGGGGATTGGTAGTTCTGGAGAATCGTAAAGTGCCAATAGGTCGCAGTGAAGCGGGAGCGACCGAGCACGTGTGACAGGGGGGCGGCACCTGATCCAGATATGCTATTCGGGTGACAGGGGCCTACCCGCGAATGCATAACGGTTCAGAGTGCGTTGGTCGTTACTGCCCTAGGGCACAGTGTCGTGTTTGGCGATATGAAAAAGTAACTCATGGTCATTTCGTCCGTTCAAGTTTGAGAATTTGGGATAGGGTGCGCACGTGAGTTGGTTGAATCAGGTTTCAAGTGCCAAGCGGTGGTGGGCGGTCGTTATAATTATTGGGTTTTGCTCGATACCGGCAGTCACACCGCGGTTGTACGCGTCTGATGAAATCCAATACTTTGCTTATTTACGTTCGCTTTGGTTCGACCAAGACTTATCTTTTGACAATGAGTATCGATATTTTCACGACCGCGGTATTGCAACGGCATACGGATTTGAAGAGACGTTTCTTGAACTGCAAACAGAAACCGGTCGCCGGATAAATTTCGCGACAATCGGTCCTGCTATTCTTTGGATGCCGTTCTACGCCATTGCGGATGGAACGACACGAATCATGAGAGTCGCAGGCTCTTCTGTCGCTGTGGATGGTTACTCCCGACCTTATCTAACTGCTATCGCTTTTGGCTCAGCATTTTTTGGGTTTCTCGCTGTCTGTTTGTCTATTTCTGCTGCGCGCCGGGTGCTTGGTCGGGGGTTCTTGGCCGGACTGGCCGTATGGTTTGGCACCCCCCTTCTTTTTTACATGTATCTCGCACCAGTTATGTCACATGCCTCTTCGGCATTTGCCGTCGCTCTATTTCTCAGCGTCTGGCTGAAAGTACGTGAAGACTGGTCTGCCGGTG
>CAZWKO010000319.1:3010-3732 GCA_964634925.1 uncultured Vicinamibacteraceae bacterium | reverse complement strand
TCATTATAATCATTGTAAGTAACCATTCTTGAGCTAATATTATATTTATCTAATAATCTTTTTGTTATTCTAGTATCTTCACAAATGATACAATCAACATCTTTAAGCACACTAATAGCTCTATGAGTGATATCATCTAAATTTCCAATGGGGGTAGAAACGACAAATAGTGAACCGGGGTTCATCTTAAACAATTTTTAATAGATTTATTTATAATTTCTAAAGCTTGATCTATTTCTTTTTCTCCTACATTCAAATGAGGTCTGAAACGAATAGATTTATGTCCAGATGTTAATATTAATAATTTATTTTTCATCATTTCAGTCCACAGATCATCTCTTTCAGTCATTGAGGGCAAGTCAAATGCTGCCCATAGTCCTAGTCCTCTTGCATTTGTTATATAGGCTGGGTATTGATTTTGAAGGTCTAAAAGATTTTGGAGTAAATACTCTCCTACTTTTTTTGCATTCAAAAGTAGTTTTTCTTCATCAATAATCTCTAAAATTATTTTAAATCGAGTCATATCAACTAAATTCCCACCAAAGGTTGAATTTATTCTGCTCGATTCAGAAAAAACATTGTTCTTTACTTCATCAATTCTCTTGCTTGCTAGTATTCCACCTACTTGAGTTTTTTTTGCAAAGCATATAATATCTGGATTTATATCATAATGCTCATGCGCCCACATCTTCCCTGTTATTCCAATACCTGTTTGGACTTCA
>CAZWKO010000319.1:0-3000 GCA_964634925.1 uncultured Vicinamibacteraceae bacterium | reverse complement strand
ATTAATAGAATATTATTTTGATCAGCTATATTCCTTAATGAAAGGAAAAACTCATTTCTAAAAAAATTATCGCCACCCTCTCCTTGAATAGGTTCAATTATGATTGCTGCAATATCATCGGGATTTTTTGTAATTGCATCTTTAATCTCTACTATAGATTTTTGTTCATTCTTAACAATATCCTTTAAATCATTTTCACTCATAGGAAATTTAATATAAGGATTAGTAACACGAGGCCAATCAAACTTGGGGAAATACATTGTCTTTCGTGGGTCAGATGTATTTGTTAAGGATAAGGTGTATCCAGATCGACCATGGAAAGCCTGCTTGAAATGAATAATCTGGTAGCCTTTATCTTTAATTCCCTTTTCTAAATTCTTTCTAATTTTCCAATCAAATGCTGTTTTTAATGCATTTTCTACAGCTAAAGCTCCCCCTTCAATAAAAAAAGCATGAGGAAGATAATCTGGAATAGCCAATCTATTAAAAGTGTCAATAAAGTCAGCATAATATGTATTATATAAATCTGATAGAGTCGGTTTAATTGTACTCACTTTCCCCAGCAAATCAATATTCTCTAGAATCTTTGGATGATTATAGCCTACTGATGCAGATGCAAACATTGAAAACATATCAAGATAAGAATCACCTGTAGTTTGATCTACCAAATAAGAACCTTTACTCTTTTCAATATCCATGATAGGAGAAAAACCATCAGCTAAAATATTTTTTGATAATATATCTCTGACATTGCTAGGTGTAATTGACATTATTTATTTCTCCAAATCAAATTTAATTCCTTGAGCTAGGGGCAAATCATGACTCCAATTAATTGTGTTAGTTTGCCTTCTCATATAAGCTTTCCAAGCATCTGAACCAGATTCTCTACCTCCCCCAGTTTCCTTCTCTCCGCCAAAAGCACCACCAATTTCTGCACCTGAAGTTCCTATATTTACGTTTGCTATACCACAATCACTTCCCCTAGCAGATAAAAATCTTTCAGAGTTTATAACACTATTTGTAAAAATAGCTGAGGACAAACCTTGGGGAACATTATTATGCATTTCTATCGCATCATCAAATGTTTCATATTTCATGACATACAGAATAGGAGCAAAGGTTTCTTCCTTTACAATATTAAAATCACTATTGACCTTAATAATTGTAGGTTCAACATAAGCTCCATTATCTTTATCTATAGGATTTCCCCCATATAAGAGTTCTCCACCTTCTTCCTTTGCCTTATTAATTGCATTAGTATAATCATCAATTGCCATTCTATCTATAAGAGGACCCATTAAAGTGTTTTTATCTAAGGGATTTCCAATTCTTACTTGTTTATATGCATTCACTAGCTTTTCAATAAGCTGATCAAATATTGAGCAATGTGCAATAATCCTTCTTGTTGATGTGCATCTCTGACCAGCAGTTCCTACAGCGCCAAATACAATGGCTGGAACGACTAAACTCATAGTTGCTGTTTCATCAATAATTATTGCGTTATTTCCACCTAGCTCTAAGATTGTTTTTCCTAATCTTTTACCCACTTTCTGAGCAATACCAATACCCATTCTGGTAGAGCCTGTAGCAGATATTAGAGGAACTCTATAATCATTTACTAATTTTTCACCAATTAGACTTCCACTCCCAATAATTAAATTAAAAATACCTTTATATCCATTTTTATTAAGAACTTCATTGCATAGATTCTGTACAGCAACTGCAGTTAAAGGTGTTTTTGAAGATGGTTTCCATATTGATATATTTCCACATACTGCAGCTATGAATGCATTCCAAGCCCACACAGCAACCGGAAAATTAAATGCAGATATTATTCCAACATTTCCAAGTGGGTGCCACTGTTCATACATCCGATGATCAGGGCGTTCTGAATGCATGGTTAACCCATATAATTGTCTTGAGAGACCTACTGCAAAATCTGCAATATCAATCATTTCCTGAACTTCACCATCACCCTCAGTCTTGATCTTCCCCATTTCAAGAGCTACTAAACTTCCTAGTGCGTCCTTATTTTCTCGTAATTTATTCCCCATTTCAAAAATCAACTGACCTCTGATTGGGGCAGGGACCTTTCTCCACTCTTCAAATGCTTCTGAAGATGCTGTAATGACTCTTTCATAATCAGCCTCCGAACACTTATGAACAGTTGCTATTTTATTACCATTTGATGGATTTACAGATTCAATAGATCCTTGATCCTTTGTTTCTATCCAAGATTCTCCCCCTATACACGCTCCATGGTTTTCATTTGATATTGATAATTGTTCTAAAATATTTTTCATATTCTCCTTATAGCTATTCTTCTACTGCATGATTATTTTCTTTAAATGCCCAGTATCCTAAAATAATAATCATAACTATTAAAATGATAGGTGTAGAATAATAATACTGTGGTTTACTAAATTCAATAAGCTCTTCAAATCTTCCAATTAATAGCGATATTCTACCCATTACTGCGAATCCAAATGAAGCACCAAATTTAATCATTAGAAAATAGATACCTATTTTACTTACTTTTCCAATAACTCCTGTATGTTCCTTAGAAAAAAAGAAATAAACTAAACCACTGATTACTCCAATCAAAATAATGATTTCATTTATTATAGCGTAATATGTTCCTGATAGATTTACTGTTGAGCTTTTAATTTGTGTGAGTAAGTTAGAATTTAAAAATACATAAAATTTCAATCCAGCCATCATACCAACAATATATCCTATTGAAATTCGAGATAAGAAATAATATTTTATAGATAATCTAAACAGCATGAATATACCCAGGATTAAAGGAAATATATAGGTTATATCAAATTCAAATCCTGCCTGAACATAGCTAGGGAAAAGTCTACCAAATAAATTTGGCCAGATTGTATCCCAAAAGGTTAATGTAAATATATATCCAGCTGATACCCCCACAAAAATATGCTCTGCTGCCTTATAGAAAGGATTGTCACCATATAGATAGCTAAATATACTGAGTGT
>CAZWKO010000318.1:3518-3734 GCA_964634925.1 uncultured Vicinamibacteraceae bacterium | reverse complement strand
AAGATAGCGCTGGGCTCAGGAGGTTTATTCGGGCGAGGCTATATGCAAGGAACGCAGAGCCATCTTAGCTTTTTGCCTGAGCACCAAACAGATTTCATTTTCACCATGTTGGCAGAGGAACTCGGTATGGTGGGTGCCTTATTTTTAATTGGATTGTATACTTCGATTTTTATCTACGGATTTGTTATTTCAGCTCGGTGTAGCAGCCAGTTTGGC
>CAZWKO010000318.1:0-3508 GCA_964634925.1 uncultured Vicinamibacteraceae bacterium | reverse complement strand
GACGACAACTCTTTTTCTGTATGTGTATATTAACATAGCGATGGTGATTGGGTTGATTCCGGTTGTTGGTGTTCCGTTGCCGCTGATTTCATATGGTGGGAGTGCGATGATGACAGTTCTGTTTGCTTTGGGCCTATTAATGTGTGTTTGTGTTCATAGGGATACACAAATTGGCAAGTCAAGAACTCAGGAATTTTAAATTTTTGCGGGGAAGTTATAGCACTATAGGCAGAGGTTTAGGGAGATAGTAATACGCGGCCTAACAGACCTAAATATAAGGTGATATCTATGAAAACTGTTAGTTATAGATTGAAATATTACTATCGAGTTTTTGGCGATGTTGGCCCTATGGAGGTTTTATGAGGCTCAGAAATAAAGTGGCTTTATTGACAGGTGCTGCTGCTGCCTTCAAAGAAGAGTTGATGGGATTTGGTGGGACGGTAGCTCATCTGTTCGCACGAGAGGGCGCAAAAATTGTTTTGACAGATATACGAGATGAAATTGGTGAAAAATCAGCAATTAGACTGAGAGCGCAAGGTAGAGAAGCTATCTACATCAATCTCGATGTCACTTCTGAGGTGGCGTGGCAGCGCGCTGTTGCTCATACTCTGAATACATATGGACGTCTTGATATTTTGTTTAATAATGCGGGGGTTGTGCTACCTGCAAAAGTCGAACATATGACGGAGGAAATGTGGGATAAAGAGCTGAATATTCATGCTAAGGGTGTATTTCTTGGTACAAAAACAGTTATACCGGCGATGCGTAAGGCGGGAGGAGGATCGATTATAAACACGTCTTCAATAATGGGGATTGTTGGGAGCCCGAGGGCGCCCGCTTATTCTGCAGCGAAGGGGGCAATCAGACTATTTAGTAAAACCGCTGCCCTGCAATATGCTAGGGAAAACATTCGAGTAAATTCTATTCATCCGGGATATGTGGTGACGCCACTAACAGAGCGGATTTTTGCTGATCCAGAAGTAAACAAGGAGTTGATCAGGCAGACGCCGATGGGTCGTCTGGGGACCGCTGAAGATATTGCGAACGGAGTGTTATTTTTGGCATCCAACGAATCTAGTTGGGTGACGGGTTCGGAACTGGTCATAGATGGAGGGATGACGGCGCGATAAAAGTTTTACGTGGGGAGGCGCTTGCAATCCTCTGGGTTTAGTAAGCAGGGTGTAGTATTTTCGAGACGAGCTTAGGCATGGAAAAAATAACTCTAGAGCACGCCCTCATGGCTGAGGAAAAGGCCAAGCACTTTGTGCGAGAAAACGTTGTTCGCCTAGGGGGGCGGGTAATGGATCCAAAAGCACAAATCGTGGCTGAGTTTGTGCAATCCATTAGAGTGCCGGGATATTTTCCACCGATAAAGGAATTGCGCAAGCAACTTGTTCAAGCTGTCCAGTTACTTGATGAACCGCCTGTCCAGATAGTTCGAAAGGAGGACATTCAAATTCCTGTGAAGACAGATAGCCTATTAGGGCGAGTGTATGCCCCCAAACTTCACAGTCCTGAGTTGCTACCGGTGCTCTTGTATTATCACGGGGGAGGGTGGGTGCAGGGAGATTTGGATACCCATGACGGTTTATGTTCTCGGTTAGCACTATGGTCAGGTGCTATGGTTGTGGCGCTTGATTACAGGCTAGCTCCGGAACATAAATTTCCTACTGCGGTAGAGGATTGCTTGTCCTCGTACCAGTGGCTTATTAATGAAGGGCAGGCTATTGGGGCTGATCCCCATAGAGTTGCGGTAGGGGGTGATTCGGCGGGAGGTAACTTGGCGGCCGTGGTTTCTCAGCTCGCAGAGCCGGCGGATTCTCCTGAGCCGCTATTTCAATTGCTCCTTTATCCTGCCACCGATCTTGAATTCAAAACTAACTCACACTCTGAACGCAAAAATGATGAATTTATTCCGCACGATCGTATGGAGTGGTATCTAGAACAATATCTTAATAACCCTGAGGAAAAACAAGATTACAGGGCTTCGCCTGGGATGAACTCCAACGTAGCTGGTCAGCCTCCATCCCTAATAATTGTTGGTGGTTTCGACCCGCTTAGAGATGACGCTCGTTTGTATGCCGAGAAACTTAGCGCAGCCGGAGTGGATGTTATTTTTCATGAATATACTGGTCAAATACATGCGTTCATGACCTTAACAAAAGCAATCCCTGCGGGCCTACAGGCCACTAGAGAGGTGGCGGACTACATGCGGAGGCGTTTTGCTCTTGGCCTATCAGGATAGTTTCGTATTGATACAAACGCTTCCGTTGTTTGGTTAAACCAGTGTGGGTTAACTGCTGGAGGCCGTGACTGCAAAGAAAGGGAATGTATAGGAATGTCGTTGATTCATATTGTAGCCGTTATTACAGCCCATCCGGGGAAACGCGGAGAACTTTTATCAGCCTTCAATCAGAACGTGCCTGTAGTTCATCAGGAGGATGGCTGCATCGAGTACGGTGCGGTGATCGATGCTCCAGACGTTGGTCCATTTCAGACAAAATTGGGGGATGATACGTTTTTCGTCATAGAAAAATGGGAAAGTCTAGACCATCTGATGGCACATGCTGCTTCAGGTCATATGAAGAGCTACGCAGCTAAGACAAAAGACTTGATAGTAAGCCGTAAAATTCACGTCTTATCATCGGTTTAGTGGCACCGGGGCCTTCTGTTTGTATGGCCTTGGTTTTATAGATCTTTGGTGTCGGCTAAGAATTTTCGCCAGCTGGTAAATTCCGTTATATCTCGCGCGTCTGCCAGCGCATGTGCTTCGCAGAGAAAGCCGCATACCTGATCACCATTTTCAAGTTCCACTTGTCCTATACCGAGCGGGCTAGGAATTTGAGAGACAAAATGCCCAAATCCGGCTTTCGAAAGTCGCCATATCTCGAGTTCAATCTCAGCACCAGGTTTGGTTTTTACTAATCCTGGTCGGTAGGGCGGCCCGCCTGAAAGTGCAAAGAGGCGATAATTGTCTGATGTTTTCCTGGTGTCCAGGTAACGACCTCCCACCTCAGTTAGCTGAAAGTTAAGAGGCAATCCTCTCATGTGGGCTCCACAAACAGCTATATTCACAAAATCGTCCAAAACTTCCAAATGTAGCGGCGTACGTGATGGTGGCGACTCTTCTTTTGTGCCAGGGGGAATCCCAATTTCCGAGTGGAAATCAGATCCTAAGGAGAGCAGTCGTAATTCTGAGTAAGCTGGGGAAGTAAGAGTGATTCCAAAGGGGATGTTATCCTCGGAGAACCCAGCAGGTAATGCAACAGCGCATAAATCGAGCAAATTTACGAAATTGGTGTAGTAACCTAGATTGCTATTGAGAGACACGGGATTCTCACTAATCTCGTCTATACGGTAGGCAGTGCCAATGGTTGGGGTTATCAATACATCTGCGTGGTTCCAAAGAGTCGTACATTGACGTTGGAGAATCCTAAGCTGATCTTGGGCTAGAAATAAATCCGAAGCTGAGTATTGCTTGCCAGATTCTATGACTGTTTTGGTTGTG
>CAZWKO010000317.1:0-3735 GCA_964634925.1 uncultured Vicinamibacteraceae bacterium | reverse complement strand
AACATCGCGGTTTGTTCTGCCCGCCTTCGCATAATTCGCGATGCCAAACACACGACCAACTCGTTCACGAACTGCTGACCAATCACACTCAGAACCTAGAGTGATCTCGATCCGCCCCATCAATGATCGCACTTGTTGAACATCAAGATCACGGGTAACTTCTCGCAGATTGTTAACAAGTCGCTCAACAAACCATGGCCTATTACGTCCTTTGAGAGCGATTTCTTGATAATGAACAATTACGAAATTCATACAACACTTAAAACAAAAACGCCGCCTGGCGAAGATTTAAACGGCTGACAGCAATCGATAAGCAGACTCTGCCGCTAGGTGTCCACTTACAACGGCACTTTCAATCGTACTTGGTAGACCGGTTTCAACCCAATCACCGGCAAGAAATAATCCCCGCATATTCGTCTCGGTTCCTGGTCGAGACGGTTGGCCCGGTGCAAGAGAGAATGTCGCGCGACGTTCCCGAATGACCGAGGCATCAGTAACCTTCCAGTCCACCTCTGAAAAGGCACCCCGAAGATTAGTGACTGCAATCTCAATTACCTCTTGATTGGTCAATTCGGTGAGTAGATCAGCGTCACTTGATACCATAGAGACGTGCGACCCTTGAGTGCTGGCACACAACCCTTTATCAAAAGCCCAGTGCATCGTCCGACCCGGCAAACCAACAAATTTCCTTGGTAATACTTGACGATCAAGCCACAAATTTACAGTCACAATCGGTGAGCATTCAGTTAACACCGCCGCAGATACTAGTGAACTGAGTGCTTCCGGACAGCCTGGAAAGAGGTCACTAATCGCGAACCATGGCACTGCCGAGATGGCCACTTGGGGCTTCAGGCTCTGGGTCGCCGTCTCAACAGACTTAACTCGGTTTTCATGAAACTTTATCTGAGCCCGACTGCTAGTCCGGACCTCACCGCCACGCTGTTCGATAAATCTCCGTGCCGGCTCTGCATAAAAAAGATCTAACGGTTTCAAAGGTATTCCGATAGCTGAGTCACCACTATTCGAACCACAAAGCGCACTTAACACACGAATAAACGGCTTCACTGCGGCACGATCTGGCCGTTGATTAAGAGCAGCAACAGACAGGGGGTCCCACAAAAGTTCACGAATTCGGGGCCCCTGCCCATAACGTTCTAGCCATGTACTGACCGTTTCATCAGCGGAAACCCAATGCAGTTCACTCGTACCTGCACGCTGCGCCCGAAACAGCGGAGGAATCAACCGAAGCATCGCCACGCGCTCAGAAAGCGGCAATCGATCCCACTCAAAGACCCCTGCGACTAGATTGAGGGGCGGCGGAAGATATGGACAGTCAAATGTCGTCAGCGTCCCATCCGTATCAATACTGTCCACCGTAAGTGTTCGTTGTAACTCAACGTCACGATCGGCACCAAGTCGTCGTAGAAACCGAAGCGTTTCATGGTAACAGCCGAAAATCACATGCTGGCCATTGTCAACAGACCCACCAGACACCGTATTTCGATATGCCGTAGCACGCCCACCAAGATGGCGATTCGCTTCTAGGACGAGCACGCGAACGCCGCGTGCTGAAAGATCAACAGCGGCACTCAAGCCAGCAAAACCGGCCCCGACAACAATGACGTCGTAACTCACGTAATCAATCCGCGTGTCATTACTTGTGCCCATACCTGCATTGCAATTAATGCTCGACGCGGCCGTGGCACTCGTACGACTTCACTGAAAATATCGTATTCTCTCTTCTCAATCCGGTTAAGTATCGCGACGTAAATGCCACTCATAATCTCTGCCGCCACCAAAGAACGCGCATCTTCATCCGGTAATGCTTCTTGCGATGCGTGGTAGTACGCTCTTGCCCGATTACATTCAAACGCCATCAACTCTGCAACGGGTTCCGAAAGCCCAGCAGCAAGGCTACACTCAGTAACTCCAAACCGAGCCAAGTCTTCCTGAGGCAAATAAATACGATCGTTTGCAAGATCGACAGGCACATCTCTAACAATATTCGTTAGTTGTAATGCCACACCAAGAGCGACAGCGTAGTCTCGTGCTCGCGGGTTTTGGTAGCCAAAAATCTCTATACAAATCAGACCGACAGCTGACGCAACTCGCAAGCAGTACTGATACAGGTGACTAAATGTGTCATACCGTTTACACGTAACATCCATCTCTACACCATCGATTAAATCTTCAAACGGCTTGCGTGGCAGTTCAAAGCGATCAATATATGGCTTGAGGTGTCGGCCTTCATCCGTAACCGGCATACTTTGGCCATAACAGTGGTTGAGCTCGTGCCGCCACCGTCCAATCTCTTCCTGAAGCGACCGTATACCAGCCTCATGTTTCGGGCAGTCAACTGCATCATCGACCGCACGGCAAAAATCCCAGACCGCAACAATCGCCCGACGTTTCTCTGTCGGAAGCACTAAAAACGAGTAGTAAAAATTAGTATCTCGACTCACGTCCAGACAACCGCCCGCCAAACCAATGGCACAAAATCACTAACCCCAAGAACCGGCCGTTCACTCAACGGATCGTATCGTTTCCGTCCGACACGATCGAGAATTCGCATCCCGCCAAGCCACGTTAAACGGAGTTCCATTCTGAGGGAACCGGCAACCCCGTCACAAACTGGTCGTCCTGCAAGAAAAAGGGCCTCGGTTCTTTTAGCGCAACTTTCCAATGTCTCTCGCCATTCTGGCGTCACTAAACTCTCCTTGAGATCAGCGAGCTTCGCCCCACACTCATTTTGTATCTCAAGGGGCACATATAATCGACCATCCTGCCAGTCGCGACCGAAGTCCTGAAGAAAGTTCGTGATCTGCAGTGCCGAACAGACACAATCTGACTGTCGGTCTAATATCGAGTCGTTGTAACCTGCCAACCGGAGTACGATACGCCCAACCGGATTGGCCGAGCGGCGACAATAGTCAAGCAAATCAACCCAGTTTTCGTACCGCTTGACCGTAACGTCTTGCCGGAATGCACTTAAGAGATCCGTAAACAGGTCAACTGATAGATCAAATTGATCGATGGTGTGACGCAAGGCCATAAAAATCTGTGCAACTTCAGGGTGTTCGAGCTCACCGAATGACTCAATCGTCTGTGGCACATGCTCTCGCTGAACTAGACAACTTTCCCACCGATCGAGCAAACTCAAGCGCTCTTGCACGGTGCGATCTCCTTCATCAGCAAAGTCGTCTGCCACACGGGCAAAGGCATAAACGGCCGCGATGTGCGGCCGCATGGAAGAAGGCAAAAGACGTGAAGCTACCGGAAAGTTCTCATAGTGGCCACGAGCAAATCGAAAACATGTCTTATACGAAAGTCGTAATTCTGTCTGATCGGTCATGGTCGGCGGAAGGATAGCGCATTAACATTAAGTAGATGCGAGACCTTGCAGCGATTGTACTAGCTATAACATTGGTCTTTTTTGCACTACGCCTTGCTACCTCACTCACACGTGACCGGAGGCAGCGCAGGCGGACGCGCCTTTCAATTGAGGCAACTGGCCAATCGATCCTGGCAGAGGTGCCATCTGAAACGGGTATAACGTTCTTTACCGAGGATGCCACAGCGTTTTATTTCGGCCAACAAACGATTCATAAAACTGAAATTACCGCAACGAGAGTACTCATTAATGGAACTCCAATCGCCGCCAGCGTACGTCATGACCTCCGAGACGCCGAAACCGTGCCTCAAGAAATTATTGAAAACCGTCCAGAAGGTTTCGCC
>CAZWKO010000316.1:0-3738 GCA_964634925.1 uncultured Vicinamibacteraceae bacterium | reverse complement strand
AAAATCCAGAAGATCGGATTTTGTGATTCTGTGGAGGCGGATTTTGCCAATGAACGGATCCCAATGCCGGCAATGAAGTCTCTCGGAGTTCACCGTTCTTGGCTGCTTAAGTGGCGCTATCTGGTCGATGTAGCTTGGCCAATAATCGGTCCAATAAGGCGAGCTCTTTTGCTTTGGAGTCAAAAGCCTCTGCGATCTTAACGCCTCAAGCTCGGCTTGCGCCTGAACCACGGTCTTGGCTTTGAGCGGGACTCGTCTTTGAACTTTACGACCGTGGGGATCAGAAACATTCAGACGCGCGTAGAAAATGCTTCTGCGCCTGAAAAGACCGCGGAGAGGTTACTGCTATTGGATGACCCAGAGTTCACGTTGTGGGCCAGACAAATACTCTACGTTTCCATCCCTATGCACGATAGTGTCTTCCTCGCGCATGATCGTCACAGTTTGGTCATTCCATTCTGGCACGGCTTCACTGACCGAGAACTCCAGTGAAATCCATTCCCCGGCCCGCAACCGAAATCGGGGATGGTCCCCGTATCGGTCTGGCCAATCGTGAATCATCCACACACCCGCATCGTGCACCCAATTCCCCTGGGCGTGTGAATAGACCAAACTGTCAATGCCTTCATCCAACGCTCTCGATTCCGCCGCGGTCTTAATCGCAATGCCCGTGCGACCAACACGAAACTCATCGACAAGAATGTTCGCCATCCGGACTGAACGAGTAAACGCAGCACGTAATCCCGACGGTGGTTCGGTCTCACCCGCGCGCAATACATACGCCATCTTCTGCTGGTCAGCCACGATACCGGAAGTCCGGACACCAAAATCGACATGCAGCAGGTCTCCCGGTTGAATGACCGGGTCATCACTGTCATCCAGCATTTCTGATCCTCGGCGCTGAAGATCTAGCGAGGCCGGAAAATTAAATTCAAACCCCTGCCGTTTCCATTCCGCTGTGATCCAATAATGGACATCCAGTAAAGATGTTTGCCCTGGCCGGATCACCTCGTTTGAGAATGCACGGCGCAAAATTCGATATGTCGCCTGGCTGGCCTCTCGCTGGATCGCCTGTTCGGCCTCCGTCTTCGTCGAAATATAATCGACAAGCAAAGATTCTGAAGACACAAGAGCGTTCCGGTACATTTCCCCGACGGTCTGCAGCAAGTAATCCTTCAACTCTGCGGTCAAACCATCAGCCATACTGATCGTACGCGATTGGTTAATGGCGATTCTCGTTGGGACACGCGCCTCGATATATTGCTGAAGGTGTGGCGACAAGCCTTCTTCCCCGTAAAGAACCCTAGTGTCATAAAACCGATCGAGGTGACTACTGAGGTGGGTGCCTAACGCTGTCGTCTCAAGACCATCGACACCCGCGTCATAAAAAAGGTAGGCGTTTCGATGACCATACCACCCGGTAATACCGTATCCACCGAACAGTTCAAGAGCCGGGTCAGGCGCGTTCTCGCGACTCAGAATGATCCAAAGATCAATCTCATGCGCCCGCATCAGTGGCAGCAAGTGCTGACGCATCTTCTCTGCTTTTACGATCCATTCGCGTTCAGTACGATCGCGAATCAACTCGGGTGTGATTTGTATCCCCCCAACAGGCAGTATTGAGAGTGAGACGAAATGGGCGATACAAACGACTGCACGAGCGATCATTAGCGTAAAACGCAAACGTCACGTCTCCAGCAAGCAAGTTCTAATTTGAATAGGTGATGCGATAAATAGCTCCAACGCTATCATCACTCACAAGCAGGGCGCCGTCAGGCATCACCTCAACGTCAACAGGCCGGCCCCATGCTTCGTTCGTAGCTTCCAGCCATCCTTCGGTAAAAATGTCATAGCCCGTCACACGGTCACCATCAAGACGTGCCACCATCAACCGATAGCCTGTATGACCAGCTTCCGGCGAACGATTCCACGACCCGTGCTCCGCAATAAAAATTTGACCGCGATAGGAAGTCGGAAACATCTCTCCCGTATAAAACTCCATTCCCAATGAAGCAACATGGGGCCCTAATCTTTGAGCCGGCGGTCGAAACTCACTACAGGGCCGGGTATTAAATTCTGGGTCTTGAATATTTCCCTGGTGGCAGAATGGAAACCCGAAATGAAGACCTGCTTCTGGCGCATGGTGCAATGTATCCGCCGGCTGCGTATCCCCGAGGCGGTCACGACCATTGTTCGTAAACCACAACTCGCCACTGGTTGGATGCCAATCAAATCCAACTGAATTTCGAACCCCTCGTGCGGATATCTGTACATCGCTCCCAGCAGGGTCCATGCTGAGAATTGTCGCGAACCGCGGTTCTTCATCTTCATGGAAACAAATATTGCACGGTGCTCCCACAGGCACATACAACCGACCATCAGGACCAAAGGCGATGAACTTCCACCCGTGGGCCCGCTCCGTTGGCAAAGAATCGTTCAGAACAACTGGCTCGGGCGGCGCGTCGAGATGTGATTCGATATCGTCATACCGTAAGACCCGATTGATTTCAGCCACGTACAGGTCTCCGTCATGAAATGCCACGCCATTCGGCATATTGAGACCACTATCTAACACAAACACCTGATCAGCAGACTGGTCTCCGTCGTCATCACGCACAGCATAAACATCCCCTGCCTGACGGGTACTTACAAAAACGGTGCCGTTCGGACTTAACGCCATCTGCCTGGCATTCGGAACATCAGCGGCGTACACCTCTATCGAAAACCCAGGCGGAAGCGTGAGCTTGTCAAGTTGGGGTGAACGCATTTCATCTTGAGCATTTGCAGGGAGAACAGACATGCTCAGTAAACAAGCCATCAACAATCGTCGAATGTTCATTTGAAGAAGCCTCGAAAATATGACTGCAACACCTAAAACCGGAAGAGATACTGAAATTTCGTAAACACCGCTCGATTTGTTTGTTGATACACCGTCGCCATCGGAAAAAGCTGATCGTCTATCCCATCACCGTCCATGTCATCACCATAGATCTGATCAGCTTGTCGATAGTGATCGTCGTACCCAATGTAGAACGCGGTTCCCGCATTCAATCGATACGTAAATAACAGATTTAAATCAACGGTCTTATCGAACGTGTTGTACTCAGAAATGTTTCGCAGCAAAAACCGATCGGTAAATTGATACGTGCTAAGCGCGCGTAAGATTTTGACATCAAAAACCAGGTCATCACCCGTGCGCGGATCGATGAAATCACTGGTCCGCAAATTAATCTCGGACTGAAACCGTGACAGCGGTCGCAGCGCCGCAAAAAAACTCCCGGTGCTTCCCCGACCAAGGTATGGATTCTCAACGTAGCGGACTAGATCACCGTACTCATAATACCCACCAACTGACACCGTGCGACTTGTGCTAACCTGCCCACCAATACGACCCGCCTGTTTCTGAAAATTAATACCGCCAAATCGCTCCATTTCATCTTGGAACTGGCTATTCACACTGATGTTGCGCGCAAACGTCGCATCAAAGGCCACGCGTTTATCGAGATCTTGAAGAACATTATTGAAATCATGGTTCCAGTTATAGCGAACACTCGGCCCCCAACTGACAACCCAGCTTTCTGGTCTGAACGTGTATCCAAGAGAACTGAACCCCTGCTTTTGGTCGACCCGACGCACAAATCCGATATCCGTGCGGAAGTCCGGCGACAACGTATACAGCGAAATAAAACTGGTCCAGTGTCGATCGGTCAAACGCCATGAGAGATTAAACATCTGCCC
>CAZWKO010000315.1:0-3739 GCA_964634925.1 uncultured Vicinamibacteraceae bacterium | reverse complement strand
GGTATTTTCGAAGGGTTTTACCTTGGTTTGGTCGTCTTGCTTCAGGACACGACAGTGCGTATAGCTACTTGCCGCGGTCAGTTGGAGAATTCCCTAGTGGTTTGGCCTTTTGCCAATTGATGCAGGACGCTGGGTTTATTAAGACTCGGGCCCACATGTTGCAATTTGGCATCGTCTATCTCTATGAAGGCGTTCGGGCAAATGGTTCGGTGGCAGAGTAAGCGATTTTCTAAGATAAATATGACTTACTTGTAATTGAGGCGAGCCAGTTATAATCAGGAACTGGCCCATGTATCTTGACCTAGAGGACCGTTATATAGATGCGCCGAGTCTTGATTCGGCTATGTCGTGGAGGGAGCAGGTTCTTCTGTCCCTCTTTGTGCATCTCTTCGTTGCAGCCTTTATTTTGTTTTTTCCAATGTTGCCGTTCGTGCGAGCCGCTGAGGTCGCTCGTCAAGAGCGCCTGATGGAGTTGGCAGAGCTGCAGCAAGTTCAACCAGTTGTTGCTCCAGATTCAAATCAAACCTTTGTTTTCATCGAACCTCGTGTTGATCTTGAATCGCCGGAAGCGCCTCGGGTGGAGGCGCCATTTTCGGACCGGGATCGAATGGCTCAGTCTCCAACTGAATCAGAGGCGCCACAGAACGCTTTGCCAAATGCCGAGGGTAATTCATCACTGTTTGTTGAGTCGGACGATCCTTCTGCCAGTGAAGTTGATCCGTCGGCTGAACTCTATGCCGATGCGGAACAAACAGATTTGTTAGAACAAGCTCAGTCTGATCTTGATGAATTGTTGCCGCCTACAGATGAGTCAGAGACTGTTGATCCATCACAGAGTCCCGAACTTCCAGGTGAACTTTCTGCAGAGGAATTGATTGCAAGGGCTCTAGAGGATGGTTCATTGGCGTTGCCCGGTGAAGGACTTCGTGACCCGGACTCGGCAGGCAATCCCTCGGATCAGCCAGCCGATGGATTATTGGGACGGGCGATGCGGAATCTAAACCAATATGTCCAGCGAGAAAGTTTTAACAACCAAGAGGGCTCAGTTGGAAATTTCGGTCCATGGATTCAATTTGATTCAAAGGGTGTAGAGTTCGGCCCATGGATTCGTCGGTTTGTTGCACAGATCCGGCGGAACTGGTTTGTACCGTATGCCATTATGTCTCGTTCTCTTCACGGTAACGTGGTGCTGACATTCTATGTGCATCGTGATGGTTCGATTTCTGAACTAACCATCACTAAGCCTGCTGAAGTGGATGCATTTACAAACTCTGCATTCAATGCGTTGTCGACCTCGAATCCAACCCAGCCATTACCCCCGGAATACCCGGATGACCGCGCTTTTTTTACAGTTACATTTTTCTTTAATGAATCACCACCAGCTTGAGACGGATTAGTGTCGCCTTATCAGAGTTAGGATTAGTGTCGCCTTATCAGAGTTAGATGGCTGATTCTTCATTGTAAATCTAAACAGTATGTTGATTTATTGGTGAACAATAAACGTATTGTTATGTCCAACAAAATAATTATTTAGGGGTTTAAGTGGCTTTAGAGACCAGTGAGTCGCCTCTTCTTGTAGCGATTGTTGGGCCAACGGCTACGGGGAAAAGTACACTCGCCATTGAAGTCGCTAAGCGATTTAATGGCGAAGTAATCAGCTGTGATTCAACGACCGTGTACAAGGGTTTTGATATTGGAACTGACAAGTTGTCGATGTCAGAGCGTAAAGGTGTGCCACATCATCTTATCGATGTTGTAGATGGTTCCTGTAGTTACTCGGCTGCGCAATATGCTCGGGATGCTACAGCAGCGATCAACGACATTACAGAGCGCGATAGGTTGCCGATTGTGGTTGGAGGGTCTGGTCTTTACTATCGAGCATTGACTCGAGGTTTTTTTGATGGACCAGGGCGAGATCACAAAATACGAACTCGGCTTGTCAGAATCGCCGCTAAGCGAGGTGTTGAATACCTCCATCGTTTGGTTGAGCGGGTTGATCCTGTGTCTGCACGACGAATTCAGCAACGTGACGAAAAAAGACTTATTCGGGCTCTTGAAGTGTATTACTTGACCGGTCGAACACTTACGGCTCACTTTGACTCGACACGATCTCCTATCGAGTCCTACGATGTAATCACACTTGGTCTCCATCTACCTCCAGAAGAGATTTCTCAGCGGGTACGAGACCGGGTGAATGAGCAGTTTCAACGTGGACTTATTGATGAGATTAAAAGTTTGCTTGATGATGGTTTGCCGAGAGACTCACACCCCTTTGGGGGGTTGGTATACAGGCAGGTCCTTGAACATTTAGATGGTGTTCGTGATGAGTCGGCGACGCGTGAGTTGATTGCTCAAGAAAATAGGCGCTATGCCAAGCGTCAGTTGATCTGGTTTCGCAAAGAGCCTAATCTACATTGGATCAGTGTAGCGGGCGAACATCCAGACGCATTCCAGCAGGCCGTCACAATATTGCAGCCTCAGCTATGCTGAGTGGCTTTTTTAGAGAAAAGAATGGTTGTTAATGTCTACGTCAAACGAGCAGCCCACTCACGGTTCATTGCAAGACGTGTTTCTTAATGGCGCGCGTCGAGAACGACTGAAGGTAGCCATTCGGCTTATGGATGGTTCTGAAATCGTTGGTCGCATTAAAAGGTTTGATCGGTTCGCATTGCTTGTAGAGCATGATGGAACTGACCTAATGTTATTTAAGCATGCAGTGGTTTCTATAGAACCATTTCGAACTTCTGACGTATAAATGAACGCCTCTGGAACTGACGGACTCCGCGCGCAATTAGAGACACGTGAACGCGAAACACTTGCTTCTACTGCAAAACTTAGTAGTGAAAGTCGAGGAAGGCTCCGTACTGAGGAAGAAGATACCATTCGCCCCGCGTTTCAACGCGATCGCGATCGCATCGTTCATTCAAAAGCGTTTCGGAGATTAAAGCACAAAACGCAAGTATTTTTGGCTCCAACAGGCGATCATTATCGAACTCGCCTTACGCATACGCTTGAGGTGTCGCAAATAGCGAGGACAATTGCCAAGGTATTACGACTGAACGAAGAATTAACAGAGGCGATTGCGTTGGGGCATGATTTAGGACACTCGCCGTTTGGCCATGCTGGTGAACGAGTACTAAAACAAATAATCCCAGACGGGTTCAATCATTATGAGCAGAGTCTACGGATAGTCAATGTACTGGAGCAACACGGCAAAGGGTTGAACCTGACGTGGGAAGTCAGAGATGGTATCGCGAAGCACTCCAAAGGGAAAAAAGGTGCGCCGGTAGGAGCGGACCTGAAACATCGAGCTTCGACCCTTGAAGGACAGGTTGCGAGGGTCGCTGACATCATCGCTTACGTGAATCATGATATCGACGACGCAGTTCGAGCTGGGATATTGAGTATAAATGACCTGCCTTCAAACCTTGTTTCCGTACTTGGTTCTACGTCGTCTGAGCGTATAGGGTGCATGGTTACGGATGTTGTTCGTCAGACGCTTAAGCAATCGAGTGGTGTCGAAGTTGACATGAGTGCGGAAGTGTTACAAGCGACCCTTGATTTACGAGCTTTTTTGTTTGAGGCTGTCTACGAGAATGACCAAGCGACTGCTGAATTCAAAAAGGCATACGGTATTCTTAGCGGTCTGTGGGATAAGGTTCGTGAAGCGCCCGAACAGTTTTTAGATCATCAGACACTGAAGAGAGATGGACTGGATGTAGCTGCGAAGGATTTCCTT
>CAZWKO010000314.1:0-3759 GCA_964634925.1 uncultured Vicinamibacteraceae bacterium | reverse complement strand
GGCCGTCGACGGTACGATACGAACGATGGAAGCCGGAATAGCTTTTGGCTGGCGTTACTGACGGCCGGTGAGGGCTGGCACAACAATCATCATCGGTACCCTGGTTCTGAGCGACAAGGGTTTTTCTGGTGGGAGATCGATGTGACCCACTACGGTGTTGTCATTCTCTCGTGGTGTCGCCTTGTGTGGGATATACGAGGACCCGCACCTTCTATACTTCGGGAGCAGTCGTAGCGCTCTAGTAATTATACGCCTACTTATACGCCCATTATTTTTTTGGTTTGTTCTTGGCGGTATTCGAAGATTCGTGTGAGATCGTTATTCACCCAACTGAGGAGTGGTGTCGCGGTTAGGTTGCGACAGTACAGATCGAAACTGACGACGTCTATCATTTCAGTGCCCTGATCGCTTGCTGCGAACTGATGAAGATGGTCCCAGCGTTTAAATGGGCCGATTTGTTGCCTATCGACAAAATGATGCGGCGGTTGCCATTCAGTAATTATCGTGCGCCAAAAAACGGGTATATGGTGCAAGCGTAGGGTGTAATTGAGAGTGGTGCCTGCGAGAAGTGGTTTGTTTGAAACGGTAAGGATTCGAAAATTGAGAAATGGTGGTGTGATGCGTTCAAGATTGTGCGCATCGGCGAAAAACGAGAATACTGCGGTTGGCGACAATTTTACGTGCTGTCGGCAGGAGAGACACCACCCACCATTTTCTTGTCGCTCAATGTTGACTGATTTATTTGCGTTCACGCTTATGTGGCTGCCTTCGTATGCGATTAACTTATAGAGAAAAAGCAGGCTATTGTATAAAATTGTTGTAATAAAGGCAGGGTTCCTTGAAGTTTGCTAGACGGTTTCTAGATGAGCGTTAGGAAGGCTTAAAGGTAAAAGTTATGGCACTAACAGATACGCTATCGGACGGGCTTGATCATTATGAGATCGGTCCGAAACTTCGGGAACTTCGTCTTCAAAAGAAAATGGGCTTGGTTGAACTTAGCCAACACACAGGTTTATCAGCGGCCTTATTGTCAAAGCTGGAACGTAGCAAAATGTATCCGACTTTACCAACTCTTTTACGGATTTCGATGGTATTCAGTGTTGGTCTTGAGTATTTTTTTAAACGCGAAGAACCTCCGGTCACGGTAGTGCGGAGTCAGGAGCGGATGCGTTTTCCTGAGAAAACAGGCCGAAGTAAGAACTCATACCATTTTGAGTCGTTGGATTTTCCAGTTAAGAAAAAGAAACTCAACGCGTATCTTGCAGAATTTGCGCAGCTCCCTGTTGATGACGTGAAATTGCATAAACATACGGGCGCAGAGTTTATCCATGTGATTGAAGGGAAGTTGGGCCTGTATGTACGAGATGGCGAGAAAGAATTGGCTAAGGGAGACTCTGCTTACCTCTTGGCGAACGTACCGCATGGCTATCGGTGTATTGGGCGGTCGTCATGCCGTGCCGTCGTCGTAAGTGTTCCGTGAACAT
The DNA here is from genome assembly GCA_964634925.1 of uncultured Vicinamibacteraceae bacterium. Classification (GTDB taxonomy): domain Bacteria; phylum Acidobacteriota; class Vicinamibacteria; order Vicinamibacterales; family UBA8438; genus DTWD01. The sequence goes on along the minus strand of CAZWKO010000314.1, from coordinate 2,275 downwards.
TGAAATAAATTTGTGTGAATACCGACGTGCTACACCCTTGGTTGTCTCTCGCAAGGCCGCATTTGATTGGCGTAGCAACCCGGGTGCATTTGAGCGCTTGAGTCCGCCATGGCAGCCAGCTCGTATCGACTCACGAACAGGAAAAGGACTTGAACCTGGTGCGACGGTTGTACTCCGTGTCAAAGTAGGACCTTTTTGGTTGCCGTGGGTTGCGGAGCATGGTGAGTGGGACCCAGGTCACATGTTTAGCGACCGTCAAGCAACTGGACCTTTTGCGATGTGGGAACATCGGCACTCTTTTGCCGAGCGGCCGGGCGACACCGTAGAGTTGATAGATGAGATTTGTTACCAGTTGCCACTGGGATACGTGGGACGACTTGGTAGCCGTTATGCTCAGACCGAGATTGATCGTATGTTTGCGTATCGGCATCGGGTAACAGCGCGTGATACTGCATGGCATGCGAAATATGGGGGCACACAGATGAAAGTTGCCGTGACAGGCTCGACGGGCTTAGTGGGATCCGCGCTCTTACCTTTTCTTGAAAGCGGTGGCCATACTGTCGTACCGCTGCGGCGTGGCACAGGCGGACCCGGAGAGCAACCGAGTTGGAACCCGAACGCTAGTCAGTTGTCAGATGGAGCCGTAGACGGGGTTGATGCGGTAGTTCATCTTGCCGGAGAAAATATTGCAGCGGCTCGATGGAGTGATGCACAGAAAGCGCGTATTCGGGATAGTCGTGTCGATGGCACTCGTCACTTGTGTGAGGCATTGACTCGATTGGAACACCCTCCGAAGACGCTTGTTGTCGCATCGGCTATCGGGTTTTATGGAGACCGTGGTGACGAACGTCTAACAGAACAATCTGAACCTGGCGCAGGATTTTTACCGGAAGTCAGTGAAGCATGGGAAGCTGCAGCTAATGTTGCCCGTTCTGCAGGAATTCGAGTGGTGCATCTAAGGCTGGGGATTGTCCTGACACCGGCCGGCGGTGCGTTAAAGCAAATGCTGTTTCCGTTCACCATGGGTGTTGGAGGCGTGATCGGTTCAGGGCAACAATTTATGAGTTGGGTGTCACTCGACGATGTTATTGCAAGCGTCCTTCATGTGTTAGCGACAACAAATTTAGAAGGTCCGGTCAACGTGGTGGCACCCCAGGCGGTGAGTAATACCGAATTTACCAAAACCTTAGGACAGGTTCTTGGCCGTCCTACGATTTTTCCGTTGCCGGCCTTTATGGCACGTCTTGTGTTTGGGGAGATGGCGGATGGTTTGTTGCTGTCGAGCACGCATGTAGCGCCAACTCGTCTCGAGGAAACAGGATTTTCGTTTGGGTACCCAGACTTAGAAGGCGCATTGCGCCACGTTTTGGGACGATAGCCTGAGGAGCGTTGTTTTGTTAAAGTCGGAAGCTCTTTACGGCAAGCGGCTGATTGATGAAATGAATCAGTGGAGCGAGTGTCTTGAAGAGTCCTAACACTGATGAGTAGAACCGCGGTGCGATAGCAAAGCTAGCTGGTCGCTGTACTCCAGCCAAGAGCTGCTTGTATTTCAGGTACACAGCTGCTGGATGTTCGGAATCGAATCCGCGCGGTACCCGCTTTAAGCGCTCTCCTTGAAGTTCACCGAACTGTTTCTGGAAATTGGAGTGCTCAACAATCTTTTGAAGCTCTTCGAAGTGTGAAGCGATATATTCACGAAGACGGTAGAGTTGTTGTGGCGTCGGGCGGTACAGTCCTCCCCCGACGAACACGTGATCGTGAGCGACATGAAGGTATAGGCCGCCGCTTTCGTGTTTCGGTAAGTCACGATGCGGAAAGATTGCTGCTATATGCGTTTTATAGGGTGTTTTGTTGGCCGAAAATCGCGTGTCGCGGTAGATACGATAAATTGATTGCTTTGGATTCGCTATTAGTTCTGGTGCGAAATAGTGCAAGTCGCTTTCCATACGGTCGACGAAAGTGATCATTGGTTGGCGCACATGGATTTCGTAGCGTGCCTTGTTTGCTTTAAACCACTGGCGGTCATTGTGTCGTTTGAGGCTACGAAGAAATGACAACGTCTTTGATGAAAATAATAGTGGTGTCGGCAAGACTTACTCCATAAGTAGCTACGGGGTGATGACTCGGACTTTGGGCGCTAGGCTCCAATTAAACTGATTCAGTTTCTTTGGACCCAGCTGATGAACTAAACGGAGAATACGGTCTGATTCGTTGAGTAGAACATTAACGTCAATCGTCTGACAGCTCGGTGTGAATGGCCGCAGGTAATTCGGGC
>CAZWKO010000313.1:0-3777 GCA_964634925.1 uncultured Vicinamibacteraceae bacterium | reverse complement strand
ACTGGTGCCTTGAAAAATCGCTAGACTTCGTGTTAAAAGTGAAGGAAGTGCGACTGTGAGAGATTTGCGTCGTCATTTGGATCGGTGTTCTTTTAGCGGCCGCCGTTGTATTGCCAGTGGCGCACGGCCTACATGAGACTGTCGATCACGATTGCACGCTGTGTCAGTTACGGCATTCTTCGATTGGCGATGTTGCTCAGGTTCAAACGGTTGCCGCCTGCTTCGAAACGAGGCAGCGGACCCGAGAGAATCTTGTCAACGCATTCGATTCTCAGTACTACCTGCCTTCGGGTTCCCGTGCTCCACCTGCCTAGTTAATCTGTCCTCGTTTTAGTTAATTGAACAATTGAAATTGAGTGGTGACTGACCCGCTGCTGTTTTACAGCAGGTGTGGAGTCTATTGAGGTCAGTCACTTTGGTGTCACTAGAGAGTTTTTCAGTGAGTTTATTTAGATTAGGTATCGTCCATTTAGGTATTGCAGTTTTGGTGGTGTTGTTGCCGTCGTCAGTATTTGCTCAGACCAACGACGGTGAAATTAGAGGAACGGTGACGTTCGCTACTAGTGGTGAGCCTGTGCACGGTGCGACCGTCTTGCTGGTTGGTGTCAATGTTGTGGTGACTGGTGAAAACGGGGAGTTTTTGTTGGAAAGGATTCCTGTTGGCACCCACTCGATTCTCGCACAACGTGAACACTTAACGGCCGAGCGGGAAACAATCGTCGTTGAGGCGGGCCAAACCGTGACCGTAGATTTGGCGCTGGGTTTGTCGGCTGTTCATGAGGACATCTCTGTGACGACGACAGCAACAGGGGCGCAGTCCACCTCGTTTGAAACCTTTAATTCGACGGATACGATTGATTCGTTCGATATCGCCACGAATCCTTCCGGCACGATTGCTGAGGTGATTGGCACGCTACCTGGAATCTCGAGTAGGGCCTTTGGGCCTGGTGCAGCCCGACCGATCATTCGAGGGTTTGACGGTGACAGGGTGCTGATTCTGGAAGATGGAATGAGTACCGGGGACTTATCGAGTAGTTCGGCGGATCACGGCATTGGAGTCGACCCCAATGGTCTTGACCGCATTGAAATTGTTCGCGGCCCGGCAACGTTGCTGTATGGGTCGAATGCAGTTGGTGGCGTGGTGAATGCGATTACGCCGGCTGAAGCCTTTCGGGAGTCGGGTGTTTCTGGTATCAGGGGTTCAGTCACGACAGACGGTGGAACTGCCAACGATCAGGCTGGAACGTTTGCAAACGTCGTGTATGGAAACGGCCCGGTACAGTTTTGGCTTGGTGGTGGTATGCGTAAGACGGGCGACTACGTAACACCAAGTGGGACAGTCACGAATTCCGCAACGGAGTTATCAAGTGGACGGAGCGGCTTCGGATACTCCGGAGACAAATTTTTTGTTTCCGGGGGCTTCACATTTGACGACGGACGTTTCGGCGTGCCGGAGGCTGGAGAATTTCACGATCATAGTGCCCATGGTGACCATGACGACGACCACGCCGACCATGATGAAGACGAGCACGAACTACTCGTTGATTTTGACAGCATGCGTCGTGTCGCCCGGTTTGATATTGGGATGCGCAATGTCGAGAACGCACTGATTGATTCATTCAAAGTGGTGACGAACATAGTTGATTATCGCCATGATGAACTTGAGGCCGAAGAAGGCCTTGAATCTATTGCAACCACTTTTACCAATCGGTCGTACAACGTTCGTGCCGATGTGTCACAGAATCGGGCTGGTGTGCTCAATGGACGATTTGGTTTCGAAGCAAAAATGAGAGAGTTCAGGAATACGGGCATTGAGGCACTGGCGCCGGCGACCGATCAGGCGACCGCAGGTGTCTTTCTGTATGAAGAACTGGATTTTGGGGAATCTCAACTGCAATTCGGTGGACGTGTGGAGAACACCAATTACAGCGTCCTTGGCGAACGACCGAATCATGAGGATCATGAGGACCATGATGAAGTCGGGCACGACGACCATGAGATAGAACCGACGGTTGCACGGGACCGCGAATTCTTCGGAGGCTCAGCGTCCATCGGATTTCGGCGGGAACTGACAGCTGGCACCGTCGCTGTTGCGAATGTGACGAGGTCCCACCGGGCACCAGCATTGGAGGAGCTCTACAATTTTGGCCCGCATATAGGAAATCTCACCTATGAAATCGGGAATTCGAGTCTGAATCCTGAATCGACAGTTGGTCTCGACGTTAGCCTGAGACATCTGTCGTCCGGAGTCCGAGGTGATATCAACGTATATCGCTACGACATCGAGAACTTTGTGTTTTTTGATTTTGAAGGCGAAATAAAAAGTGGGCTTCCGGTCGCCAAGTTCATGCAAGGTGATGGACTGTTTACCGGTATTGATGGCAAGATCAGCATTGAGTTGGCACCACGGGTATGGGTGAATGCTGGTGTTGGGTTCGTGAACGCGAAGCTTACCTCGACGGGCGAATCATTGCCTCGTATTCCACCATTGAGAGGACAATTGAGTCTGGATGTTCCGATTGGGGGCTTGACGATTGGCCCAGAGGTGATTGTTGCAGCGAAACAGAACAACACATTCCGAAAGGAAACCGCGACGGACGGTTATTCGGTTTTCAATCTCAAAGCGTCCTATGTTCGACCATCGGTGCATTTGGCGCATATTTTCAGTGCGACGGCGTACAATTTGACGAATGAACTCTATCGGCATCACACATCAGTCATTAAGGATTTTGTGCCTCAGATTGGTCGTGGTATTCGAGTGAGTTACTCGGTACGTTTCTTCTAATGTTCTTGGCAGTACGTCACAGTTGTTCACACTGAAACTGTGACGTACTGCTGTTAAAACTGAATACGTACGCCGCCGTTAATGACTCGTCCCTCCAGTGGTGCCCATGCGTCGACCGTCCATCGCCCGTCGACGGCCCGATCTGCCCGCAGGATCGGGTCCCACCGGGTTTGACGCACTCCCGTGAGGTTTTCACCGTTGATGAAAAGTCGCAGTGGCCCGATGCGTTTCTCGGCCAATATGCCAACGACGACGTACGGTTTACTAACGTCACGGTACGGATTGGCTTCGAGTCGTTGGCGACCGGTGTAGTAGACCTCTATGCCGAGTCGGCCTTCTTCGTTTTCTACCATGCCGACAAGACCAAAGTTATGCCGGGGTGTGTGCGCTACGTCATGGCGAATTCCGTCGACCGATTCGCGTGCCTGCACATAGGTGTAACTGGTCGTGATGGCAAAGGGGGCTTGTCTAAATGTTCCAAGAAGTTCTATGCCTCTATTGGTGGTCGGTTCCAGAAGGTTACGTAACGTGTACGTCGACCGTTCGACATGCACTGGATTGGTGATATGCGACCGAAAAAAAATTGTCGTCAGCGCGAACCGACCGAGCGTCCGTGTGATGTCGAGCGACGCGCTACGGCCGCGTTCCGCGCGTAATGAACCATCGAGAGTAAGTCGTGACAGGCCTGCAATTTCTGTTTCCTCTGTGAGCGGTGTGGTTCCGAAAAATCCTGTTCCAGCTGATAGTCTCGTAGCCCACTTTCCAGATCGAAACAGTGACGATACGCGGGGGCTGAGAAACCATCCATACTCACTGTGGTGGTCCAGTCGTCCACTCAAGGAAAGTGCTAACCACGGTCGGACATCAATATCGTCTTGAATAAATACGCCCGGTGTTGTGTGTGCATAGGAGAACAGTGGCACGTCTGTTGCGACGTACGTGTCTTGTTCGACGGCGACACCACTGACCCAGGTGTGACGACCAGTCGAACG
>CAZWKO010000312.1:0-3778 GCA_964634925.1 uncultured Vicinamibacteraceae bacterium | reverse complement strand
AATTTAGTCTAACCTCAAATTAAAGTTAGGCAGCAACCTTCTCATCGTTGCCAAGAAGCTTCTTGGCCTTTCCAACAAGACCAGCGGCTGGTCCTTTCTTGATTTCAATCTTTCGTGGCTTCAAAGCCTCGGGAAGTTCACGCTCCAGATCGATGGTGAGTACCCCATTTGCAAGGTTGGCGTTGGTAACCTTAACATAATCGGCCAAATCAAAACGCCGCTCAAAAGCTCTATTGGCAATTCCCTGATGGAGATAACTAACTTCATGTTCATCTTTGTGGGGGTTACCGCAAATTATTAGGGAATTTTCCTTTTGAGTAACGTCCAAGTTTTCCTCACCAAACCCAGCAACAGCCATGGTAATCCGGTAAGTACTCTCGCCGATCGTTTCAATATTGTACGGCGGGTAAGATGAAGACTGATCTGTTCGACTCATAGCAGTAGCCATCAGATTTTCGATCCGATCGAAGCCTACAGAATAACGGAAAAGGGGTGAAAAATCGTAAGTACGCATAACATATCCTCCAATTAAAGCGATATGGTTCAGTCGGAACTCGCCACCATGGCCAAGCCCCTAAAATGTATCTCCCAGACCCTTTATAGGCGTCTGGAGACATTACTTATGTAGTCTAATTTCCTAATATTTCAAGGGGTGGAATTTAGAACTTCGTCCAAATTTCATCTTCTTTGGGAGCTTTACGCCTACAATTGTAACCCTTAGGGTTGGGCTCAACCTTATGGACGAGTACATGGCCAATCTGAGTTGAGGGATGGTTAGTATGAGGCTCAATTTTACTGAAAAGTGAAAATTGTCCGTACGGGCATTAATACAGGTTCGTCGGTTGGGAATGTCGCGCTTCATCAATTAGGTCTTTTCAATTTATCGGAAATCTTTTCACCAGAATGTCCAATCTCGTAACCGCCAACGCCCTACCATAATTCCTTCTAACACTTTGCCAATCAATACCATAACTGCATGGCTGGCTTAGCCTGCGAGCATCCGAAAAACTGCATGACTGCAATGATTAATGAGCGCTACTAATTAGTCGCGAACCAACCTATTTGAACGTCTCCACATTCCTTGACCGTAATTCAATGATTGGTATTTAAATGACTGAACCTGAAGCTACACAATTGGCCCAATGTTTATTGAGAGAAGCGCAACACTCCTCGAGAGAAATAGCCGAAATAACCGAATTAGACGTATTCCAAATAATTTTTATGCGCTGCCAACTTCCACTGGTTTGAGGATAACATGGCTATAGTTATAGCTAAATCTAACGTAACACTTGCAATACTTGGATCTGGCTTTGATGCAGGTTCTCAAGTGAAAGACCCACCAAAACGCAGCCTGTTATTAAGTGTTCTATCTGGCGTTGTTAAATTCTTTGATGAATGGTCTCAGCACTCCCACGATGCATGGGTTAGAGCTGGTCGACCACACGATTTCTAGATCAAATTTTACCTCCCCGTTTGATATGATTTAAAGACCCGCCTGTCCCGGCTTTAAGGCAAGGGCGGCTCAAAGTCCTGCTCGGCAACTTAAATGAGACAATAATTTAACCAATGAGAGCCAATTAATGGCAATACTCAATAACGTTTTTCACACTCCAACTGATCGTGCCAAATAATTAGCACAAAAAAACTTTGCCCCCTTCCCACGAGGCCGGCAAAAGTAACCATCATCAAGGGTTGCCAATTCCTTTGAAGCCACGAGGCTTAAGCTTCCGCTAGGACTATATTTGCAGCACTTTCCAGCTCGTTGGATTTGTTTTCAATTAATTGACGCTGGATTTCAAACTTAAGCCGATTAACCTCGTCTTTGTCTTCAACAACGCCGTCAATAATATCCAGGACCTCGCCACCGATACTTCCTATTAATGACCAGATCATTTATACCTCAAGGAAGTTAAAAGTTTGAAGGAGGGAAAAAATGCCAACACGTCTTTACAATCCCCTGACTGTCTCAGCCCCCGTTAGTCCTTATAGTCACGGCGCGGAAGTCGAAGCGGGATCGAAGATTCTTTACACGGCTGGACAAGTTGGTCGTCGTGGCGTCGGTGGAGAAATATTACCGGATTTTGATTCTCAGGTTCGCCAAACTTATGCTAATATTGAAGAGATCTTGAAAGGTGCCGACATGAACCTAACAAATCTCGTTAAGATGACTACATATATAACGGACCGAAAAAACTTGGAAGCCATGCGCGATATCAGAAAAGAGATACTTGGGAACCACAAACCTGCGCACACCCTTGTGATCTCAGCGGGGCTGGCCTTCGAAGAATATCTGATCGAAGTCGAGTGTATCGCCGCCGCCTAGAACCCGATTAATAACCAGATTAGTTACGCCCTCGCCTGTAGGTTAGAAACTTAGCCGCCTATTCAGACTTGGTAAAGCAGCCAATAAAGCCCGTCTCCGAGACGGCACGGTGACCTCACCACCTTTTTTGGAAAAACTATGGGATACATAATTTAAATTGAGTAATTCGAATTGCGCTCCTAAGTGCTTCCATCGTTTTCTAATCAGCTTCCAATATTCGGTCCCTAGGGAGGAGCAAAGCCACTTATCAACATAAAAGGCGGGTCTTTGGCCAGCCGATATGTTTTTTCCCCACGTTCCACAGGGATGTGAATAGAATCCCTATTGTCATTAAGACGTTTCTGGTTTCAATACCGGAAATAATTCATCGAGGGACAAATAGTTTGGCTGTTTTTGAATTTGCACGATGCCTCTGGTGCGCCCTGTTTAGGCATAGCTACCAACATCAGGGACGGTTCGTTGAGTGCCGTAGATGCGGCCATCGTGAAATGAATAGTGATAACCCTACTTAATCAGATTCCAGCATAAGTAGGACATACCCGTTCCATCATCAATTACATCTCTGACCGTTTTGTTTGTACTTCCCGTTACCATAGCATCACCTTTGGTTGCGCTAGAAACATCGCTGGTGACGCCAAATCAGATACCGGAAACCACGGTGATAGTCTTTGACCCTCGCGACGCGGCCGAAGTGGAGATCGTCCTCTGGGAGGGATTTGTTCCCGAATACAGCAACTAACCTACTTAATGACCGCAACGCTCTTCCGATAGCCTTATGTATTTCCTTACCGATATTCCTTCTAACGCCACGCTCACCAATACCGTAAAAGTCAAATCGAGACTGATATTACGTCGAGCTTTCGTAAGCAACCAGCAGCTTAATTAGAGGAGCACGTAAATAAGCACTGCAAATACCAAGGTTAGCAAAACTAGGTCGAGCCACGCCATTCTCATAGGGAAAGTCTAGACGAAATTACCTCATTCTAGCAAATTATAGAAATCGCCCCCTAAAGCCTCCATATCTAAAATAGAAAACTTTAAAGGAGCAAGAATTATGATCCCGATGGTTATTTTTGCGGTAGGCATCGCCATTGTCGGCAGCATGCTTTTGGAAACTGGATAGACAGTATGACGAATGCGCTACTAGCTACTAGGTAGAAGCCCCACTTCTATTACCTATTTATTTATCTACGGGAAGATCGTGGCTTTAACTAATGGCTACACTCAACTTCAAAAACTCAAAATCAACAGCCAGGAATTGCTCACACCGAGCTAACAATATCGCGTATCATCACCGAGCTACGCTGGTAACTTGTTGGTGCCAAGCGGTTAGACCCCGTGAGGGAAAAACATTACTGCCCGTAGTCAATAGCCCCGTGACCGCCGTCACTGCGCTATCCCTAATAGATTGTCTAATATGGGCTATTATCGAGGTTCCTCCAGAACCGTTTGGCG
>CAZWKO010000311.1:0-3780 GCA_964634925.1 uncultured Vicinamibacteraceae bacterium | reverse complement strand
GCTGGAGCTGCAAAGCGGAAAACCTGCCAGAAGGGAAAGTTCCACGGCATGACGGCGAGTACTGGTCCGAGCGGGAGGTGGCGAACAAAGTTGTTCGTGCCGTTACTGTCGAGAGGTTCGTTCGCGAGGAGCTGTTCTCCATGCGTGGCGTAGTATCGGCAGCCTTGTGCGGATTTCTGTACTTCAGCAATAGCGGCTGAGAGTGTTTTACCCATTTCTGTGGTGAGCAAGACGGACCATTCGTTGACTTCCGCTTCAAGGATGTCCGCTGCTGTGTTCAGCCATCCTGCCCGATCGGCGATGTCCGTTCTTCTAAAATCCTGGAACGAGTCATCCGCTGTTTTGAGGGCTTTGTCTATCGCGTCGCCGGTCATGGGCGTGAATTCTTCTAATAACTCTTCGGTTGCGGGGTTTCTCGTTTCAATGGCCACTCAGTTGCCTCGATTATGTTCTGCGATGATTTGTCTCGATCATTTATCTCGTATGTCTGCTTCTCAGTGAATTGAGAATGATTTCGTCAGACTGGAACCGGTTAGCGATACGCTGTACTTTACGCATTCCATATTAAAGCAAGATGGCAGCCAACAAACTCTTCCTTGAATGGCAGAAACGACCATGGTGGATGAATCTCATGTTCTCTTTCTGTCTATTCATGACCGTTGTTTACATGCCGTTTGACATGTTTGTGAAGCCCGTTGCCCAGGACCAAGAGGTCTGGTTTGGGATTATGTTTGAAGGTTGGGTTGCAAAGGCAACGGAGCCGTTGCACTGGGCGATCTATTCGGCAGGTTGTTTTGGATTTTGGCGGATGAGACGCTGGATGTGGCCGTGGGCTAGTGTCTATGCGTTACAAGTAGCGGTCAGCATGCTTGTGTGGAATGTAATGCGAGACGCGTTTGTTGCTGGAGCAATCAGTTTTGCTGTGTTCATGATTCCGACGACAGCGCTTTACCGCAGTCGTCGTTATTTCACCGTTGACTAACGCATGTAATGTTTTCTCCCTGCTTGACTCCCGAGAGAGATGAGGCTCCGAACATGAAAAAGGGAAGAAGTGCAAAGCGACACTTCTTCCCTTTGAATGCAGGTTTTGCGTGAGACGCTACTTCCATTCCCAATTTTTGTTTGTCGCTGTCCCGTCTGCGGCAACGTCATACTCACCGACCAAGCCGATGAAATTCAAGTCAGCATTTTGGCCGGTGGCTCCGTGCGCGTGCAGCATCGTGCAAAAACGTACCGCTCCACCTGGATTGGCTTTTCCAGAACCTGAGCCAATGAGATGGATGACATCACCGTTGACGGTCGTGAGGACACCGTTGCCTCCGCCGTACAGAGAGCCATCTGGCCGTTGTAACACGGTGTACGTCCATAACGTGGTGTGGCCGACGCCACGAATCGTGCCGGTCAACTGTGCACTCAGCTCAAGATTTGTTCCGGATGCATCTGTGGATAACACACGTATTCCGGTGACTTGACCGCTGTCGTCTAATACAAGGTCCCCTAATGCCATTAGTGTTTCTCCTTATCGTCAAACGTAGTGATTGTTTTAACTGAAAATTAAAACCAGAAGCGTCGGCGTCTAGTCGGTCTAATTGAAGCGTTCAATTAAAAAGTCTCGAATTACTGGCTAATGTAGGTGTCAAGTTTCTCTCTTGTATAGACTCCCCGGGCAGCACGCTCATCCGTCTGTGACTGAAAGCATGAACAATGCATGATGATCTCGAAGCGATTGGACGACACTTCCCCAACGTGTCTATCGCGTCCGAGTTTTTTGACCATTTAAATGGTGTGCTAGAACGCCATCATGGATTTACTCCTGAAAACACCCGTTTCGCAGAGGGGGCTTGCTGTGACGAGATCAACGAACCGGAACTCCAGCGTCTGGAAAACTACTGGGGAGAGCGTTTCAAATTTGGTGGTCTTGCCGGTTATTGCCATGGCGGAAGAACGGGCTTGCATGCGGTGAGCCATCATGTTCCCGAGCAAAATGATGAACGAAACCTATTGTTCGTCGGAGGACCACATATAGGTTGGCACGATGGGCAATGGGGACAAGTACGTCGTGCCCGGCAGGCAGAACTTACAACGTGCTGTGGTTCGCTGATGGCGATTGTCGAAGCCGATTGTGAGGGGTTAGCGTCAAAGTCTTGGGAGCGGTTGGATTCGCAACAATTCTTGGTTGAGCGGATTATGTTGCCGTTTCTTAAGGAAGTAGACCGCAACGGAGAAATTCCTTTGATTGTTCGGGCAACTCAGTTTTTCATGCAACAAATCGATGACGACCTCGGGATTATGAGTGACGAGCTCGCGCTGCGCTTCAACGGACAGATCGCGTGTGTTACCGGAGTTACGATCAATACCGTCGATGGAAATTTGTTCTGCCCATCGATACAGGTAATACGTAATAATCAGCTTTCCGGTTCGACTGTAATTCTTTAGTAAGACGCAGCACGCAGAGCAATAGCAGCGCTGTCTTTCGAAGCAATACCAAGATTTGAATTGTCAGTCAGTCACGCCCCGTTGAAGCACTGGCCCTGCCACAGTAAGCTAGACACATGCCTGCATATCTGAAAGTTCTGTTCGTATCACTTTTGCTGCTGACCGCGGTTGTTTCAGTTGTTGATGCACAAGGTCGAGGCATCTTGCCGCCTGTCCCGACGCCCAATGATATAGAGCCGGGCAGTATTACGTGCGATGAGTGCCCATATCCGTATCCGAGTAAGTATCTCGATATTAGTGTTTACAGCCAGGATGTGCGCATTTCGTATATGGATGTCGCTCCCACAGTGACACCGAACGGTCATACGGTCATGCTGTTGCACGGTAATAATTTCGGAGGCTTTTATTTCAAAGCGATCATCGATGGTCTTACCGCTGTCGGTTTTCGAGTTATCGTTCCCGACCAGATAGGGTATGGCAAGTCGTCAAAACCACTTGTGCCGTACAACTTCAATTCTCAATCTCGCAATACGTGGCTGATTTTGCAGGCAGAACAGATCGAGAAGGTGATGGCGGTTGGGCACTCGATGGGCGGTATGCTGGCGACGCGTTTCACGACGCAGTATCCGGATTCTGTTGAACGCTTGGTGGTCTACAATCCGATCGGACTGAGTGACGGACGATATAACCGGCCAATGCCGGTAATAGACGAGGTCTATGAGCGCATTCTTGGCACTGATTATCAGAGCACGCGCCGAAGCCTGAGTCGCTATGTCGGTCACGATCCCTCGGCCTGGAATGACGAGTTCGAGTTGTACACACGTATCCGTTCCTCATGGACACTCAGCTCTGATTTTCCGCGTCTTGCGATGGTGCAGGCGCTAATTAGTCAGATGCTGTATTTCGATCCTGTTGTGTACGACTGGGCGCACATTCACGTGCCGACATTGGCGTTTGGTGGGGCAGAGGACTTGCTTCTTGGTCCAGCAGAAACGTTTCAAGAGCGCATGAAGGTGTTGGCCGATACCGTGCCGAATGGCAATGGCCGCGTGCATTTAATCCCAGGATTGGGTCACGTGCCGCACCTTGAGGATGCGGAGGCAATAGTACGGCCTTTAGTCGCCTACCTTCAGGAGGGCGTAGGTTCGTAGCGATAGCGGTATTACTTGACGGGTGTTAGTAGCGGAATAACCGGGTGAATTTCACGACGAATGCACGATTTTCCAGCATTGGCAATCCGCCTCGGTACGACGTGTCTCTCTGATCGTTATAGACAATAAACAGTTCTCTACCTGGCTGATATTCCCACCGTAATCTCAGGTTCATACTGAGCGAATCCTGACT
>CAZWKO010000310.1:0-3786 GCA_964634925.1 uncultured Vicinamibacteraceae bacterium | reverse complement strand
ATCTTGGCCAATGGATTCGCACAACCGACTGGTACCCTGATTATCAACTCCGTCTTTATGACCGGCGGGTCGCACAATGGTCAACGCCTTTGGTCCACGAGTCTGTCAGTGTGGATGGTCCAATAGAATACTTACGTTCTGAACTAGAGCACTTTGCCTACCAAAATATCTCGCAACACCTTACAACCATAGACCGCTACACAACACTCGCGGCGCAGCAAATGCTGAAGAATGATCGTCAAGCCAATACGTTTGACCTCGTCGTTCATCCGATCGCCGCGTTTCTCCGTAACTATATTGCCCGTGGCGGCTTCCGCAGCGGCTCAGTCGGTTTTATCGTGTCGCTTCTAAACTCGTACTATGTTTTTTTAAAATTCGCCAAACTGTGGGAAGTCCAACGGTCCGTTACAGACGAATAACAGCCTCACTAATGTTTACACTTCATATCGACACATCCCGTACATGGCGCGGAGGACAAAATCAGGTTCTACTCACTGTTCTTGGTCTTCGTAAGCGCGGCCACCGAACGGCGTTAGTTATGCGCTCAGATAGTGAGCTATCTCAGCGAAGCCCTGACCACGGCGACAACTTTTTGATCGATTCAAGAATGGAAAGTGACATTCAGGCCGGTTGGCGTCTGTCGAAACTAGTGCAGTCGCTTCGTCCAAATATTGTGCACGCACACGATGCCCATGCCATCAGCATGGCATTGATCGCTCGATTACTAACGCCAAAAGATAAACCGCTTCCTGTTCTCGCCTCACGCCGCGTTGATTTCCACGTCGGGCATAATATTTTTTCTCATTGGAAGTACGCGCAGGTCGACCATTTTCTCTGCGCCTCCCAAGCAATCCGCGACATGCTGATAGAGGATGGCATCCACGCCACAAGGACAACCGTGGTGCATGAAGGGATTGACCTTACTCGAATAGACAATGCTCCTTTCCTTGACCTTCACGAAGAATTTTCACTGCCTGTTGACTGCCCAGTGATCGGAAATATCGCTGCGCTTGTCCCGCATAAGGGTCAAGACAGTCTGATCGACGCTGCCAATCAGGTATCAAAAGAGATTCCCGAAGCACGATTCCTCATCGTTGGCACCGGCGAGCTTCGCGAAACATTGCGTCGCAAAATCCACTCTTTAAATCTTGAACAGCAAGTAATTCTGACTGGTTTCAGGAATGATGTTTTATCCATTTTAAAAAGTCTCGATCTTTTTGTAATGAGTTCGCTCACCGAAGGTCTTGGCACGTCCGTACTCGACGCAATGGCCGCGCGTCGAGCAGTTGTTGCAACTCGGGCGGGTGGCATACCCGAAAGTGTGGTTGACGAAGAAACTGGGTTGCTCACACCCGTTGGAGACGCCAATAGTATGTCTCGAGCCATCGTTACACTGCTTAAGGACTCAAACCGTCGACACACATTCGGACAAGCTGGCCGACAGCGTGCCCAACGACTCTTTAGTGATGATCGGATGGTCGAACGAACGACCGACGTTTACGCTAACCAGGTCGACACCACCCACGCAACGGGCACAGCTCATCACCACGCGACGTAGTAAACCCGCACTGGTCCATCATGCTGATGTGACAGAGCGAAAAATCATATTTCACCGGATCAATAGGATCAAAACGACGTAGTGTGTTCGTGATATCTCGTGCCATCGCCCATCCTGGACTTCGGTAATTGGTCAAGCCGAGACATTGCCCAACACGAATGGTGTGGGTATCCAAGGGTATGACCAGTTGACTAGACCGTACTGTTGTCCAGACACCAAGGTCTAGTTGATCTCGACGCACCATCCACCGCAGATAAAGGTTCAGTCGTTTACACGCACTACCTTTCGATGGTCGCGGAAAAAAATATGAGACATTGCGTCGTGTAGCACGGCCGTAAACTGAATCGAGATTTACATCAAGCGCACGACTGGAAAATGATTCGAGGGCATTCTCAATATCAGGCGTCTTGGCGTCATAGCCTTCGTTAAAAAATGCTTCGATCGAGCCGCTGGTTACAAGCATCCTTCGCAAAATTAATAAAAGTGCCAGTAAATCTTCGCCCCTGATCCATCGGTGCGTAATCGATCCGATTGTGCGGCGATGGTCTGCTGCATCAAATTGTCGTACAAATTGCGCGGGTGAGTCGCCCATGACTGCAAGGAGGGCATCTATCGATTTGAGAACACTTGCAACACGACCGAAAGCCAGCGCAGCAGCACAAAACCCGACCACCTCTCGATCTTGTCCTTGACGAAAATTATGAACACGCTGAATGGGATCGACTATATCTCGACGTTGATCAAACTGTAGATACAACAACTCAAGCGTCGATTTTGCTTTTGCCGATAACCGTACACTCACTCCGCAGACCAAGTGATCGTATCGGCTTCAGCCACGCTATTGTTGGTATAAACGACCCGTCCATTAACCACGGTAGCTGCAACTGCGCCCCGCAAACACCACCCATCAAATGGTGTATTCCGCGCTTTGGAACGAAACTGGTCCGCCGCCACCTCAATAGTGGTATCAGGTGACAAAATCGTAATATCAGCAGCGTCACCAGGAGCCAACCGCCCTCCCGGAACATTTAAAATTTTTGCCGGATTAGAAGAGAGCAACGTAACCAGCTTAGAAAGCGACAAGACATCCCGATAAACCAGTCGGTCAAGTGACAGTGACACAGCGGTTTCAAGACCGATAATACCGAACGGCGCCTCAGAAAATTCTTGGGCTTTTTCGTCAGCATGATGCGGGGCATGATCCGTTGCAATCACGTCGATCGTTCCATCAGCTAACCCTGAAAGCATCGCATCACGGTCTGCTGCAGCACGTAAAGGCGGGTTCATCTTGAAACGATTTGGATCGTAACGAAGATCCTCATCAGTCAAAATAAAATGATGCGGCGTGACCTCGCAGGTCACACGAACATCTCGTTCCTTACCAACTTGAACCGCACGAAGGGATTGTCGTGCACTCATATGCGCCACATGGATAGCGCCGCTCGTCAACTCACTTAAACTCACGTCGCGCTCGACCATAATAGATTCACATTCACCTGGAATACCACGAAGGCCCAGTGCATTCGCTTGGTAACCTTCGTGCGCTACGCCATCGCCTTTGAGCGACGGTTCCTCGCAGTGGTTGATAACCGGCATGTCGAACATAGACACATACTCAAGAGCACGCCGCATCATGAGAGCACTGGCAATCGGGTGCCCGTCATCTGATACGCCGACACACCCGGCCGCTTTTAGAGCCCCGATCTCCGTCATCTGTTCACCGCGAGAACCTAACGACGCCGCACCGATCGGGTAAACCTTAGCGAGTCCAGCATCGCTTGCCCGATGCAATATTTCCTCTGTGATCCCAACGTGATCATTAACCGGATCAGTATTTGGCATACATGCCGCCGCCACAAAGCCACCCGCTACAGCCGCTGCGGCACCAGAAGCTATCGTTTCCTTGTGTTCTTGGCCTGGTTCTCGAAAATGCACATGCATGTCTATAAAACCGGGACAAAGAATCAATCCGGCAGGAATTGTTACTACCTGTGCATCATCGATAGGGAGGTCTGGACCAATAGCGGCAACATGCTCTCCTTCAATGCGTAGATCCAGCTTGTCATTTAACCCTTGCACAGGGTCAACAACATGCCCACCCTTCAATACGACGGATACTGCCGTCACGAAACCTCCTCATCGCCCTCTACACCAGCAAGTAAATACAACACCGCCATCCGTATTGCCACACCATTCGCCACTTGTTCCAAAATAACAGAACAGGATCC
>CAZWKO010000309.1:0-3786 GCA_964634925.1 uncultured Vicinamibacteraceae bacterium | reverse complement strand
GGTTGGATTATTAATGTGAGTAGCCTTGCGGGAAGCCATCCATTTGCCAGTGGGGCTGCATATTGTGCGTCGAAGGCCGGCCTGGATGCATTTACAACGGCGCTGATGCAAGAACTTCGCTTTGATGGCATTCGTGTAAGTTCAGTTGCACCAGGATCGGTCGGTACAAGCTTTGCCGGTGGAAGTCGTCATGCGGTTGAGCCATGGAAATTAACGCCAGCGGATGTCGCAAAAGCGGTTGTCGGCCTGCTGGGCCATGACGCGAGAAGTTTGCCCAGTCGAATGGAGATTCGTCCATCCCAGCCGAAGAAACCATAGCTGGCAGAATTATTCATGTGGGGTTCGATGCGCCGTAACAGGAGAGCGTCTGCAATGACGCCGGATAATAATTATGTGGATTTTGCGTTCTACTACGCTGGATAAGGAAGAAACAATCAGATTGCCGTCTGGAACGGTGAGGACAATTGGCCGTGGGCCTCGTTCGGACTTCGTAATTGACGCTACGCTTCTTTCGAGAGTTCATTGTCAACTGTCAACGACGAGTAACCAATTGGTCGTTGAGGACCTTAAAAGCACGAATGGTACGTATGTCAACGATACGAGAGTGGAATGTATCGCATTAAACAATGGCGATTGTCTTCGACTCGGGCGGGTTGAATTTCTTGTCAGTCAGGAAGAACAGTAAATCCGTTTATTCCGGTAGTGTTCTATTGATCCAATGGGCGAGCTCGGTAGAAACAGTGGGGCTGATGCTCTGGCTCGATAACGAAAGATATTCGCTATTGTTTCCGTTCGTTGGTGTTGTTAGATGATGGTCAATTCCTGGCAGCGTCGATACTGCAACGGTTGCACCTGCGCGCGTGCGCCGGTTTGCAATGTTCTGGAGACGTTCGGCGTGGTACGGAAGGGTTTGTTGGTCGAGCTCACCTTGTAGTATTAGCAGTGGTTGCCGGACACGCGTGATAGTAGACTCTGGTTCGAAGGCAAGCATGCTGCGAAACCATGGTGTATTTGCCTGTGTGCGTACGGCTTCAGAGATTCCTTCCCAGGAACCGTCATTGAGAACCGCACTATTAACTCGTTGTTGTAGGTCGATGTTCTCTTGTCGTTCGATGTCTGAACGTCCGGTACTACTAAGTAGCGTTACTTGCTGTTCCAAGACGAGTTCATTGCCACTGATGCCGGCAGTTGCGATTAAGGCTACAGCTTTAATTTTGTTTTCCCGTCGTGCCGCGACGAGACTGACCCAGCCACCGTCGCTGTAGCCCACTAGGATAATCCGTTCACGGTCGACATCGGGACGACGTTCAAGGTAGCGTACGAGTTCTCTCACGTCGTCTGCATAATCTTCGAGGGTGGCCGATTCTGGTCGGCCACCACTTTGCCCGACACCACGTTTATCGAAACGCATAACCATAAATCCATTTTCAACCAAGGCGTCTGATAATTGCCGGAAGATAGGGATGCCTGCAAATGTGAGATCACGGTCACTTGAAGCGGAATCAGGCACGAGTAGTATTGTCGGCCAGCGCCCATTAGCTGGTGTCGGTGTATCAACAGGCTTCGTTAGTGTGCCGGCGAGGCTAAAACCTGCTGCGCCGACTCGTACAGTTTCGTCACCGGGGTGAGGTGTACTCGTGACTCTTGTTGAGACAGAGAGGATGTCTTGCCGTGCAACGTCGATTGATGCCGAAGGTAATGTAACGCGCATTAAGCGACTGCGGTCATCAACCCAGACTTCTGCGCTAATGGGGTCATTCGGGTTGTCAAAAGTGATGTGATACACCGTAGCATGGAGGTTTCCATTGGCCGTATCTAATTGCAGTGTGTTAACAGAGTTCAGTCTTGCCGTGATATAGCCACGCGGTGCCACGTAGATTGGCACTTGGTCTCCAGATTGGAGCATAGTTAATCGGATAGCAAGTGCTTCGTAGGCAGCAAAGAAGAAATTTGGCAGTACGATCGATGCAGCATCAATGCGTTCTTCACTGGTGGTTGCTTGTGTTCCGATTTGGACCTCATTTGTTACGAGATCATCGCCAAATGTACTTTCGACGTTGAAAAGCTCTCTGTTTCGCGTGCCGTTAATAAGAAGATTTTGTGGCCTCCACTCCGAGTCGTACGTCATCTCAAACAACTGTGTTTGCAGTTCGAGGGGAGCTGTGATTTGGTTAGTTGCGCGTAATATCCATCGGTCGTCTTCCTGCGCCAACGTCGATGTGATAAACCCTGCCGGCGAGGCACTTACAAATACACGAAAAATTGATTCGCCAGGTGTGGGCACAGAAGGTGTTTGAGCTGAAGCGCTGAAGAACAGTGTTCCACTCACGCAGAAAAGGCAAGCCGACCGCAGAGCTTGCTGTAGGTATCGCTGCACGCAAGTCAGCATATCATTTGGGTGCTGCAGTGCGGCGAATAGGCGATTTCAATGAATTTTGATCATTACAACGCGGTGCGAACGACTGCTGGATACCTCCAGCTCAAGGATCGAAGCTGGATTGGTTTTGTGGGTTCTGAACGGGCCGAGTTTTTACAGGGGTTATTGACGAATGATGTGATAGCGCTCTCCTGTGGAACGGGATGTTATGCAGCCTATTTAACGCCTCAAGGGCGCATGATTGCGGACATGATCGTACTGGCTGATCAGGATCGATTGCTCGTGGATGTCCACAATAGTGTTAGTACTAGTTTGCATAAGCGGTTTGACAGTTTGATATTTTCTGAAGATGTGACGGTTCAGAACCTTGGTGAAACATTCGCTGTTTTTGGAATTCACGGTCCTCATGCTTTGCAAATCATGAGCTCTCTTTTTTTGTCTACGAAGAGGCAGTTTGCTGTCTACGAGCATTGCCGAGTCGACATCGAAGGGGGTGTCGGATTACTGGTCAGAACAGACGACTTGGGGATTGAGGGGTATCGTCTTATCGTTGATCAAACCGTCACTTCAAAAGTGTTGGATGCCCTTAAAACAAGTAAAGCCGTGCCTCTTGATCCGACGGTAGTAGAAACCGTTCGTATCGAGTCAGGACGGCCTTTATTTCCAGTCGATATGGATGCGGAGACCATCCCACTTGAAGCAGGTATTGAAGAACGAGCGATTGATTTTGACAAGGGTTGTTATGTTGGGCAAGAAGTCATCATCCGTATTCTTCATCGTGGGCAAGGGCGCGTCGCACGTCGTTTAGTTGGTTTGGTGTGTGAACAACTCAATGCGCATAGTAGTGCGTTGCCGACATCGGGTATGTCGATCTATCGTGTAGATAGCGATGACGCAGTTGGCGTTGTAACCAGTGCGGTATGGTCGCCAGAGTGTGGTGCCGTGGTCGTTCTTGGTTACTTGCCGCGTGAACTTGCCGACCAAGCCGATGCCGTTGTTGATGTAATGGTCGAACACAGCAGAGTTCGTTCGGTGGTTACGAAGCTGCCTTTTGTTTCATTGTCTGGCAATGATGGGTCGTAAGAACACAACCCTTTATTCGAAGCTTCAGTCGTTCAATGTTTGAAAAGTTCGACAGATTGTTCGCATCGGACACAGGTCGCAACGGGGTTGCCGCGCAACGCATACCATCGCGCCAAGATCCATCAGGGCTTGGTTGAAATCGAAAACGTGCTTACGAGGCAGAAGTTGTTCAGACAGGGTCCAGAGATGTTTGTTTGTCGCTGGATTATTGAGGTCGCCCTTTTGGACAAACACGCGGAAGAGGACTCTCGCTACATTCGTGTCGAGAATATGTGCTCGTTGTCCAAATGCGAAGCTTTGTATGGCTCCTACGGTGTACTTGCCGA
>CAZWKO010000308.1:0-3803 GCA_964634925.1 uncultured Vicinamibacteraceae bacterium | reverse complement strand
CCATTATGCCTAAAAAAATCACTTTAACCATAGGGGATAAATAGGAAAGTAACAGTCCACCAATTACCCCCGTTGCGAAAATAGCAGTGATAGCATGACGAAATGCAAATGTATAAGGAGCCAAATACCACATATAGGCATTGTAAGGAGCCTCATACACCAGCTGCTTTTTCAGAAATAACCATAATGTTGGCTGGTTGTAATATATTACCTGGATTTCAGGGTTTAACCAAACCGTGCGGCCTGATTTTATAATGCGGCAATTAAATTCATAGTCCTGAGCTCGGACAAGTCTTTCATCAAAAAGACCAATGGCATAAAAAGTAGATTTTCTAAAAAATCCATAAGGAACTGTGTCTGTTGCGCCAGCTTTCATTCCCGTCCGAAAACCAGAATTACCAACACCAAACTTATGAGTAGTTATTGCCTGAACTAAATTAGCACAATACCGATTATTACTCGATGCGGGTATTACGACCCCTCCCACATTATCTGCATCGGTTTGCAGCATTGTTTCATAACATAACTTTAAATAGTTCTGCGGGTATTTTGAATGGGCATCGAGCCGTAAAATCCAATCACCTCGCGCTTCCTTTACAGCGATATTTAATGCGGTCGATTGTATTTTCCCTGGGTTGGTAAATAATTTAACTCTGGCATCTTTTTCCATAATTGACCTTAGTTTGATAACAGTCTGATCATCAGATAAACCGTCCAACACCAATACTTCAATCTGGATGTGTTCAGGAAGGTAAAAATCCAAAATACTATCAATACAATATGTAATGAAGGCCTCTTCGTTGCGACAGGGTACCACAATAGAAACCAGCTCTGTTTTACGTGGATTCACTGCGTTAGGTAATTTCTACTTCACCGACTTAACGTTATTTTCTTGAAACGATGGATACAACAATCAACCAGCTTATAGCGAGCATGGTATAAAAAGTTGTAATAAACAAAGCAACTAGTGTTATTTGATAATCAAGGATTTTTAGTATGGCTATTATCGTTGGTAAAGCAACAACCATAAGCGGTACAGATAATAATTTTCTAAGCAACTTCACAGATAATGGGTACTGTAACCAGCCATAAAATTTTTCAACCAATGCAAAAGTTTCTGCAAAAAATTTTATCAATATAAATGAAGTGGTAATACCAATGATAAATAGAAATTTTTGGGAAGCAACAAAACTAATTAAAATTAACACCGCACCACGGGAAAAATCATTTGCAAGGCCGTCAAGCTTTTCACCAAGTACTGATGATTTGTTCAATACTCTCGCGATTGATCCATCGGCAAAATCAAGATTTACCTGCCAAGCTAATAAAAAGACACCAATAACTCGGCCATAGATATCGGAAACCCGAGGATAAAATACAAGGTAGAGACCAAGTGCTGCTAGCACAACACGCAATATAGAAAGCAAATTCGCTGAAAAACCAAGATGGTAAAATAGATAGGCAAACCGGAGGCCCACCCAGCGATTTATATACCAAAAGATGGATTTATCATTTTCTATTACAGAAAGCCCTGGCGGATAGGCGGTAGATTTAAATGCGATCCACTTCATGAATGTAATAATTACTAATTTTCATAGAAGAAAGTATCTGCATAAGAGTTCTAATCTTAATGGTCAAATAAATCTATTCACAGACTAGCAACTGCTATTTATATTTATTTTACACCAATAACAATCACATTACCAATAGTAAATCGATAAAAGAATATTTTGTGAAGTTAAAAATATTCTTTTTTATAATATTTGTATGCTTCTTTGGAATCATTAAACCACCTTTGCCAAGAATGGGTTGCTGTACTACCGTGATCTTGATGGTATACCTCTAATTCAGGATTGAATATTACTGGCATACCATTTCTTTTCGCAATCTCGGCTACTGTAACTTCTTCACCATAGAGTTTATAATTATGATCGATCCAACCACCCCTAGTAAAATAATGTTTCGAAAAAATAATCAATGCACCTACAGGAGCATATATTGGGCAGCTTGTTGTAAAATCATGCTTGAAAATAGAACTATATATTTTCTTAGTGTATTTACGACACAGATGAATGAAACGTGCTGAATTATGATTGATATAAAATAAGGATAAATATATCTTTTCTAGTGTAGCAATTGGTTTGGCCATATAGGGATTCAAATTCCCTTCGGTTACTGATGATTGTATTGTAGGTGCTATTATGGGATTTGCAACCGGGTTTAGTGCAATCAACCGCTTTAAAAAATCCTGTTGCGTAAACACAATATCATTATTACAGACTATAATCCATGATGGACCATTTGCATAATCAAGATCCAGTTTATTTAAGGCTAAAGCTACTCCACCAAAATAATATGTGTTTCTTTTAGAAAAAATAAGTTGAGTTTCAACCGGCGTATTGTTTACCAATAATTCCAGTTGTTCCTTCGTCTGCTCTGTCGATTCACTATCAACAATAACAAGATCCACAACATTATAATTTTCAAGTTTCTCCAAACTGCGAATGAGATTTTCCGTAATAGTCGTATCCTTATAATTGACCGTAATTACCAAGATATCATTCATAGGATTAATTTTTTGTTAATCATTAACAAAGGTACGGAAATAATCACCCAAGCCATTATAGCGCTATTATCATTGAAAATACTTATTATAGGTGAATACATAGTGAATGCATAAAATAAGGATAAGGGTATTAACCAGATAAATTTTCCATGTAAACAACGATCATAAGAAATACTACCCGCCATTCCTAAACCAAAGGCAATGACCAAAGTTCCTGGAATTGAAAAATCCTGCACCAAACCGCGAAATACAGTATAAATGTTAGTGTATAATGCTGAAGATAAAAGGACATTTTCCTTGTAATAACCAATTTCTCGCTCCTGAATGCCAATTAGATCTAATGGCCCTGAGAAGGTGTTTGATCCAAAACTCAGGCCAGTATAATGATAATCTCTCATCCAAGTGGAAAAAGCTGAAATATGGCCAAACATGCCAATTCTTACATTTTCTAATAAATATAAAATCAAAAATGGGTCATCTGCGCCACTTCGCAACCATTTTACACTGATAAATAAAAAAATGAAAAGTGAAAACCCGATCAGGGAAATGACTACTGTTCTGGGTCGGAATTTCAAATCATTAACTAATACCTTTACTGCCAGCCAACCGGAAAGCCACAATACAATTGAAAGTAAAAAGCCTGAACGAACAGCTAATATTGCACCCTGTAGAAGCGCAACAAGAAGAGGCAGTAAACAGATCAATTTCATTTTCCCTTTGGCAAACAGAATGGCTGAACCTCCTGACAATGAAGCAACATAAACAAAATACATAAATCCTTTTACGGTCCAGGGTAAAGTAAATATACCCGTATCGCGATCGACATAATACAAATTGGGCAAAGTAAACAAACTGAAAATATTCATATCTAAACCATAGCGGTTGATACCATACAATAAGAGCAATAAAGCACCTATAAATGAAAGAATAATAAATACACTTGTTAACTGCAGCAGTATTTTTGCGTAACGATCCGATTTATCCGCAATAGTCAACGCTTTACCAAGCCTGGTATTGGGATTTATTAATGCCCAATTAAGCGATCCTAATAGCACGGCTAAGGAAAATGAAAAAATATACCATATACCGAGAGGATAGACGGGATTTTCTGGCGAAATTATAAGAGGTATGAGTGTAAGCAGAAACCAAAATAAAGAGAAAAAGCTACCAGGCTGCAGCCATGTTTTATAAAAAATACGTCCAGTAATCGCTAAAGCAGCCATAGCAATTAATGCTG
>CAZWKO010000307.1:0-3818 GCA_964634925.1 uncultured Vicinamibacteraceae bacterium | reverse complement strand
AATGTCAAGTCGCCCGGTATAAATCGCCATTCCAACAACGGCATCGACCCCTTCTTCATGGAGGCGGTCAATTTCAGTTTGCGTGGTGATTCCTCCAGCCGCCGTAACCCGCCGGGTAGTTGCCTCCTTCACTGCCATGATCGCATCCAAGTCGGTGCCTTCCATTAAGCCTTCTTTATCGACATGTGTATATAAGAATTCTCCACAGAATGGCTCTAGTGCACGCACGGCATCAACGGCTGTCAAAGACGTTGCCTCGGTCCAGCCTTTGATTACAACGTGCCCACCCTTGCTATCGACGGCCGCTATGATCCGATAATGACCAATCGTGCTGGCCAATGTGGTGGCAAAGTTGATATTTGGCTGGCCTTCTTGAAAGAGCGAAGAGCCAATTATTACCGCCTCCGCTCCGTATTCGAGTACCTCGCGCGCCCGATCGATCGTGCGAATTCCACCGCCGACCCGACAAGGCAGCACCGATGCCACCTGGCGAACCAAATCATCGTTTGTACCCGTACCCATCGCGGCATCCAAGTCAATAAGTTGCACATGCGGAAAGCCTTTAAAACGACTTATCCATAGCTCTATGTCATCCGTGGCAAGGGCCGGTCGTTCACCCTGTATGAGCTGAACAACTTGACCGCCTTTGAGATCGATCGATGGTATTAGCATGAGAGGCGAATTGGTATGCCGTTTTCCCGCAAGTGACGCTTTAAGTCGCTTACGGCATGTTCGTCGTAATGAAAAATTGAGGCGGCAAGTGCAGCATGGGCTTGGCCTTTTGTAAACACCTCAACGAAGTGGTCAAAGGTTCCAGCCCCGCCAGATGCAATTACGGGAATAGACACAGCGTTAGACACTGCTGCTGTTAGTTCGCAATCGAAGCCACTTTTTGTACCATCTCGATCGATTGATGTTAAAAGAATTTCACCGGCACCACGGTCGGCCGCTTCCTGCGCCCAATCAACAGCGTTCCGACGAGTGGCTTGTTGTCCACTACGGACGTAAATCTGGAATAAGTCGCCAACACGTTTGGCATCGATAGCCACGACGACCGCCTGACTGCCGTATCGTCGCGCAAGCGTTGTCAGTAGTTCAGGTTTTTCGATGGCAGCAGTGTTCAAACTGACCTTGTCGGCCCCAGCTTCTATGGCGGCGTCAGCATGAGCTTCGTCTTTAATGCCGCCCCCAACACATAGTGGCAAAAAAATTTCTTTGGCAACGGCCTGAATAGTATCGGCTAGGGCCTTGCGCTTCTCAATAGTTGCGGTAACGTCAAGAATAACGATTTCGTCAATACCGTCACGATTGTATCGTCGTGAGAGTTCACCTGGGTCACCGGCCACGCGGAGTCCCTCAAAGTTGATGCCCTTGACGACCGATCCATTTCGGACGTCAAGGCACGCGATAATACGTTTCGACAGCATGGGTTTAAGATTTTGTACTTTACGAAGCGTTCATTCGGTTTAAAAAATTTTTCAGTATACGAAGTCCAACGTCTCCCGATTTTTCAGGGTGAAACTGTACACCGACCAATCGATCTCGTTCGATCACACTGGCGAAATCCATTCCGTAGCGTGTTGCGCCGACGCACTCGGTAGTTATTGGCGCCGCGAAGGAATGCGTAAAGTACACCTGATTGCCTTCTTTGACACCTTCTAGGATCCAGGAGTCCCGTTGGCGGTACAGGCTGTTCCAGCCAACGTGTGGCACCTTGTATGTACCTACTACCGAGGTGTCTTCCGCTTCTTGTTCAAGTACACGGCAGCAACCGTTAATAGCGCCGAATCCTGGCACATCTGGTGCTTCGTCACTCCCGCTAAACAACCACTGAAGGCCAAGGCAGATCCCCAAGAGCGGGGTGCCTCGTTCGATGGCTTTGGCAATCGCTTGTCGCCACGCCGCGTCAAGCGCGGTCGTTGCTTCAAAGTTTCCAACACCTGGAACGATGATTGCCGTTGCATGGCTAAGGTCCGCAGGTGCCTCTGGTGTCTCGAATACAGCGTCAAGGTAGCTCAGGGCTTTTCGTACAGACGTCAAGTTGCCGGCACCGTAATCGATTAATTCGATCATGATATTTCAGGACTCATTTACGATTAGAGGAGTTCTTTTGTACTCGGAAGCATTCGCCCGAGTTGTTTGTCGCGTGAGCAGGCTACGCGCAGTGCACGTGCAAACGCTTTAAACAAGGCTTCGATCTGATGGTGGCTCGATCGGCCGTACAGTACTTTGACGTGGACGTTTGCACGCGCCCCTTGGGCGAATCCATCAAAAAAATCATGCACGAGTTCTCTCTGGAGGTCCCCGACCTTCCTGACTCGCAGTTTCAAATCAACAACTGCATGTATTCGCCCGCTGAGATCGACTGCGGCGACACCGAGTGTTTCGTCCATCGGCATAACAAAGTAGCCCGCACGATTGATACCCCGACGAGAGCCAAGTGCTTTCGATACAGCCTCACCCAACGTGATGCCGACATCTTCGACGGTGTGGTGCTGGTCGACGTCTAGGTCGCCGGTTGCGTCTAGCGTGAGATCGAACGTGCCATGTCGAGCCAGTAGTTCCAGCATGTGGTCTAGAAACCGGATGCCGGTATCAACTTTGTAACGACCACGACCGTCAAGCGCGAGTCGAAGTTTAATCTTCGTTTCAGTGGTTTCCCGTTTAATGGTAGCGCTTCGCATCTTTTGTCAAACTCCTGGTTAGACGACGCGCCGGGCGACTGATGCCGCGTGGGCGCGTAACCCTTCTGCGTGGGCAAGTGAGATGATGCTCGGGGCGAGTCGGCGAAGTCCACGCTGGTTCAGTTGTTGCACGCTGTTTACCCGGACAAAATCAGATGCACTTAATCCGCCTCGAAATCTCGCCACGCCTGCGGTTGGCAGTACGTGGTTCGATCCCGTGGCGTAATCTCCGGCAGCTTGAGCTGCGTACGGACCGACGAACACCGTCCCTGCTCGAACAAGTCGTTTTGCCATCGCCCGGCTGTCAGTTACCGCGTGCTCAGGGGAAATTGCATTGGCGAGATCGACGGCTTCGGTGATGGTCTTTGTTACGATAGCAATGCCATGAGTGTCGATCGATGATCTTGCCGCCGGGTGTTCCTGTAGTTGTTCTGTTAAAGCGGAACGGACGGCTGTTGCTAACGAACGGCGAGGTGTGACTAGGATGGCTCGTGCGTCAGGATCGTGTTCCGCTTGTGCGATAAGGTCAGATGCAATCCAGGCCGGGTTGCCGGTTTCTGACACAACCACGATTTCAGTGGGGCCTGCGTAAAAATCAATGGGACAGTCTGTGGCCACGTAGGCCTTCGCCGCAGAAACGTACGCACTTCCTGGCCCCACGATTTTATCGACGGCTGGTACGGTTCTAGTCCCGTACGCAAATGCACCAATGGCATGCGCACCGCCCATTTTGAATAAGCGTGTCACTTTCGCTTCCATCGCTGCGGCGAGTACGGCAGGCGCAGGGTTTGGACAGGCGACAAGAATTTCAGATACCCCGGCAACCTTTGCTGGAATAGCCGTCATTAAAAGTGACGACGGTAGCGGGTAGCGTCCTCCCGGAACATAACAGCCTACGCGATCAAGAGGGGTAACCCTTTGTTCAACAATTACGCCTGGCACGACGGCGGTCCGCCATGATTGCGGGATCTGCTTTTTGCTTACACGCCGAATGTGGCGTGCGGCTTCCTTAATCGCTTTTCGAACCGCTGGTGGTGTCGCCTTCGATTTTTCTTGGATCTCATCCGAGGAGACTTCAACCGGACCACGCAGTTTGTCGAAACGGCGCGCATACATCAGAACGGCGCTATCACC
>CAZWKO010000306.1:0-3821 GCA_964634925.1 uncultured Vicinamibacteraceae bacterium | reverse complement strand
GGCATTGAAATTGGAAAACCAGTTGCAAAATGAACGCCGAATCCAATTCCACTACCGAACATTATCCCGAGTAAACCACCGATGGCAGTAAGAAAGACTGCTTCGAGCAAAAACTGCCATAGAATTTCTTTGCGTCTCGCGCCGAGAGCTTTCCGAGTGCCGATCTCACGTGTTCGCTCTTTGACGGAGATTGTCATAATTGCCATGACGCCGATACCACCCACGAGTAAGGCAATTGAGGATATTGCTACCAGTGCCAAATATGTCGCGCTGCTGACCTGGTCCCACAATCGCATGGCGGCATCCTGGGTCATAATGTCAAAATCGTTAGGTTCGTCAAGACGGAGGCCATGACGAATGCGCATGACGTCGGTGATGTCCTGAATCGCCTCTTCACGCGGTACTCCTTCATGCGGAACCGCAGCGATCATGACGCTGGTAAATTGTCCTCGCTGACTGCGCAAGACTCGCACACCAAACTGCTTTTGATAGGCCGTGTGAGGAATGATCGCGATGTCGTCGGCATCAGAATTAAGACCACCAGCGTTTGGTCGAGCTTCTAGTACCCCGATGACCGTGTACGGTTGGTTGCCGATTCGTACAGTTTTACCAATAGGGTCAACATTTGGAAACAATGCGAGGTAAGGGTTTTGTCCTAAAACAACAACCCGTCGTCGGTGGTTAACTTCGCCTTCTGTGTAGAAGCGACCATACGCAAGATCGACACGGTATACATCAGGGAAGTTTTCGGTTGACCCGGAGACCGGGATACGTTTTGTGCGTTCGCCACGGTAGTGAATACGAGTTCGTGGGGTTGCTGGACTACCGTTCCCTCCCAACATTAGATTAACGGCGGCAACCGATGGAGCTTGTCGCTCGATAGCTCGTGCATCATTCGGTGTTAGTGTCGGTCTTTGAAGTAGTTCATTTAGATCTGCACCGGACATAAAGCTGACACCGGAAAACTGAGAAA
The DNA here is from genome assembly GCA_964634925.1 of uncultured Vicinamibacteraceae bacterium. Lineage (GTDB taxonomy): Bacteria > Acidobacteriota > Vicinamibacteria > Vicinamibacterales > UBA8438 > DTWD01. The sequence continues at coordinate 2,848 of CAZWKO010000306.1, read as the reverse complement.
CAAATACGGTGTCGGGTCCGATATCACGAATCATGTCTCGAAGGGACTCATCGAAGCCCCGGATGAGAGATGTCATACCAACGATAGACGTGATTCCGATTACGATTCCAAGGATCGTCAGGCCAGAACGGATCTTTTGCGTACGAATGGTAGTTACTGCCATCGCAACAATTTCCTGGAATAGCCCTGTTTGCATCTCAGTCGCCTCGTCCGAGAGCGTCGATTGGATCTAAAGACGCTGCACGCGATGCTGGGTACAGGCCAAAAAATAATCCGACTACGCCGGCCATGGTGATAGCAAGAATCACGGACCAGGAATGCACACTCGCAGGTACTGGCGCAAAGCGGTCGAGAGCGAGTGCAGCACTGGCTCCGACGATGGTGCCAATGGTCCCACCGATCACTGATAACGCAACAGATTCAGTAAGAATTTGCCATAAAATGTCACGCCGTTTCGCGCCGAGTGCTTTTCGTAAACCAATTTCACGTGTTCGCTCGGAGACAGCCATGAGCATGATGTTCATGATCACGATACCAGCAACAACGAGAGCAAGACCAACGACACCAATTAAGACTGAAAAAATGCCTGTCGTCGCTTGATTGTAAATATCAAGAATGGTTTCCGATGTGAAAATTCCAAAATTGTCGCTTTCTGTTGCTTTGAGTCGTCGTTCGATGCGTAGTGCCGTTGTGGCTTCACCGATCGATTCGTTGATATTGTTCGGATCGACAGGTTGCACACGCAGCCCAAGCGAGGGCCGGCTTCCAAAAAGACGCTGAAACGTTCCGAGCGGAATAATTGCGAACTCGTCTTGAGACATACCGAAGGTTGACCCAAGAGCACGGCTCACGCCAACAACTCTAAAAGGGACGCCTTGAATTTTTATTCGTCGATCGATCGGATCGAGTTCAGCGAAGAGTCGGTCGGCAGTTTCATAACCTAGAACGGCCACGTTACGCTTTCGAGAGACTTCGGTTTCTGTCATTAAGCGGCCCTGTTCGGCATTGAACGACGGGAATCGACTGAATTCCCTTGACACACCTTGGATCGAAACGCTTTCAAGAATGCGGTCGCGGTAGGTCACCTCGCCATTGCGATTTGCTTCTGCCATGACGGCAGTCACGTTGGTGGTAAATTGTTTAATGGCTTCTGCGTCCGCGAGTGTGATACGTGGATTGTTTCGTGTTCGTTCGATCTCTTCTTCGCTCGTGACTACGCCTCGCCGAGCGATCATGAATGCGTCGGCACCGATGTTTGAAAGGATGGCGTTCTTCACCTCATCGTTTACACCCTGAATAAGAGAAACGAGTGTAATGATTGAGGCGACGGCGACAAGATTTCCGAGAATAGTCAGGAATGAGCGAAGCTTATTGCTCCAGATTGCATCCAGCGCAATGTAGATCAGATCGACAATCAACCGAAGTCGCATGCCTAAAACTCAATACGAAAATTTAAATCTGACCCGAACCAAAAAGATCCGTTCTCGTTTTCAGGGTCTTTGATACGAACCGGGTCTCCTGGTGTAATGTTTCTCACGACATCAAAGGGCCCCGTGATAACTTGGTCGCCCTCGTTGAGTCCAGTTAATGCTTCGAAGTATCTGTCGCCTGCGATGCCAGTGGCTACTGGAATGAAAACAGCGTGACCATCGCGAACGACGAACACGCCCTCTTGCTCTTCAAGCATCTCGTTTGCCCGCATAAAAGATTCTCGACCCGATTGACTACGTGATTCTGGGGGCGTTTCAGATGCAGAGGCTGGTACTGTTAGGCTAGGTGCAAACTGGTCACTATTTGTTTTAACGTTCTGGCCGGTTGCGTCGATATCTACCTCGCGGACAGTCGTCGATTGGATCGGAACAGCAATGGCACCTTCTCTTGTCGCCGTGGTAATGTCGGCTGTGCACGTAAATCCTGGTCTTACACCAGGGACATTGTCGTCGAGTGTGACAACGACCTTGAAATTGGTCGCTTCTTGGCCACTGGTGGCATTCTGTCCGGCTAATTGAATCGGACTATTCCCTATTTCGGTTACTCGACCGGTATACATTTCATCAGGGAGTGCATCGATCGTAATTTCAGCACTTTGCGCGAATGTGACTGTCGGGATGTCGGTTTCATCGACTTCGAGTTCTGCCTCGAGGATAGAAAAGTCGGCAATCGTCAGCAGGACTGTGCCGGCATTATTCATTGTTCCCACAACGACGGTTTCACCTTCTTCGATATTGCGGCGAGTAACGATCCCGTCGATCGGCGAAGTGATGGTGACCTGCGTTAGGTCGTAGCGAGCGCTCTCGAGCATGGCCTGTTCTTGTCTTATACGCTGTGTGCCGGCCTCAACTTCGACCTCACGTGCTCGTAGTTCTGTTTCTCGAACGTTAACCTCTGCGACAGCTTGATCGTAGAGTTCTCGTGCGATTAACCGAAGAGACCACAACTCTTTCTGTCGTGCCAGATTTTCTCGTGCAAGCTCAAGGTTGACTCGTGCCGTTTCGACTGCAACCTCAGATTGTGCACGGGTCGCTCGGCTCGCTTCAAGAGATGCTTCGCCCCGATTGACAGCGGATTGAAGGTTTTCAGGATCGATTTCTAGTAAAAATTGACCAGCCGATACTCGGTCCCCCTCTTCAACAGCCAAGCGTGTTACACGACCCATGACACTGGCGCTAATGTCTACGGAGAGCATTGGCTGAATTGTTCCGGACGCAGAGGCAACAGCCTGCAGGTTACGCCTGGCTATCGTTTCAACGTCAACCTCTGGAATTTCCGGTTGGCTGAAGTAGTAATAGCCGCCGCCAATGCCTGCGAGACTTGTGACAATGATGACAGAGACAATAATTAGTTTTTT
>CAZWKO010000305.1:0-3842 GCA_964634925.1 uncultured Vicinamibacteraceae bacterium | reverse complement strand
AGTTGAAGTGCGCGTCTCACAAGCGACACTGCTTCCGGAAATCGGTAAGCGCGCGCCACACGACTACCAACAATTCGATAAATCTCGCCGTACACCGGATTAACCTCATGCGCACGTGCGACTTCAACTTCGTAATCTTCGGTACGGTCTTCGATGTAAGCGATCGCGGCAAGTAACGAACGCGCCTCTAGACTTCTAGGGTTAATTGCCAATGCTTCAGCGATCGCTTCACCTGCTGCGTCACGATTACTATCATCAAGGGCCAGTTCCGCGACAAACAAATGCGCCTCGACAAGCCCAGGGTCGATTTCAAGCGCTCGATCAACAGAACTCCTTGCAACCGGAGGATTTTCCGCTACCAGCACTTGTGCGACTCCAAGATGGGCGGGTGCCCACTGGTCATCAAGCTCTAAGGCAGCCTGAAACGAAGCCAGCGCATCGGGGTGGTTATATTTTTCAAGAAACAACTGCCCCCATGACGTCTGTATGGCTGGGTCATCTGGAGCAGCTTGCGCAGCAGCACGAAAAAGACGATTAGCCTCACGAAAACTGCCAACAGCTCGTGCCGCAAGTGCACCTCGGTACTGTTCGAAGGGATCAACCGAACGCAAACCATTTACGATTACTGAATCAAGTAAAGCTCGCGACTCTTCCATCTGACCTTGAACCTGTAATAGCAAACCCAGTTCAAGACCAGCAGCTGTTTCCTGGGCATCCCTGACGACAGGTCGTAACAACGCTTCAGCTTGAACATAATCCCCACGATCAATGAGTAAACGTGCACGAAATGCCGCTACCTCTGGCATATCAGGATCAAAACGTTCAACCAACGTTTCGACTTCATCCCGGTCGCCGTGAGCAAGTGCCTGTATGGCACTTTTGAGGAAGGCTTCTTTATCGTTTGATCCAGCGGGTGCCTGCGCCTCCAACGACGTCGACAGCAAGACGCAGAACAGAACTGGCACTAAAACTCGGCAACCGCCTAAGATGCGACAGCATGGCGTTTGGCAACGTTTCATCTCGCGATTATAATCCCTGACCTTCGCGATCGCACCTCAAGAAAAATTCGTTAGATCCCTGCTAAAGCAGAGGTCCGCAATCAACCTATAATTACGCTGGAAACTCGAATACGCGTCATCGATATCTCCGCTAATAATTTCCTTATATGCAAGTACCACAAAAGATATCCGCCAGCATGCCGATCGTCGTGTTCTATATCTCAGGACATGGGTTTGGTCATTCTTCTCGACAAATCGAAATCATTCGCCAATTGCAACGATTACGTAATGACGTACACGTCGTCATCAAGACACCGACACCTCGCTGGTTTTTTGAAGTTGCCGGCTTGGAGAAATACAGTTTCGAAACAATAGAGACGGATACCGGTGTCGTCCAAACAGATAGTTTGCACGTCGATGTTGTGCGATCAATAAGGCGATGCGACTCCTTCCACCGTACTCTTGAGCAACGCGCCGCCAATGAGGCGACCAGCCTCGAAGGATTGAATGTTCGTCTAATTGTTGGCGACATCCCTCCGCTCGCATTTCGAGTCGGCGCGATAGCTACGATCCCGACCGTAGCTATCAGTAATTTCACGTGGGATTGGATCTATGACAATTACGTTGAAACCGCTTCATACGCACCAGGATTAGTCGACATCTTAAGTAATGCGTACGCGTCCGCGACTATGGCATGGCGTTTACCACTTCATGCTGGATTCCATGCCTGTCAAAATATTATTGACGCGCCTCTCGTCGCAAGACGTTCGACAAAAGACCCGCACAAAATCAGGAATTATTTGGACCTACCAAATGATTCTTCGATAGTTCTGTTTTCTTTTGGCCGATACGGCGTTTCAAGTATCAACTGGAATCGCGTGTCCAAAACCCCAGATTACCACTTTGTATTTACTTCTGGTGACCAGTTAGATCTCCTACCAAACGGTCCTATGTTCACGACACTTGATGAAGCAGGACTTTCAAGAAACGGACTTGGCTATCCGGACGTACTGGCTGCTGCTGACATCGTCATCACAAAACCAGGCTTCGGGATGGTTGCCGAATGTGCAGCAAATGACACAGCCATGCTGTACACCGACCGAAGCAACTTCCCTGAAGATTCCATCCTGACAGCAGGAATGCCCACGATGATTCGCGCCGCCCACATTAGTAACACAGAGCTGTTAGAAGGAACCTGGCAGCCGCATCTTGATGGTCTTCTCAACACACAACGACCGGAGACTTCATGTCAAGTAAACGGCGCAGAAGTGATTGGCCAGAGCATCGCTGAATTGATCAACTAGCAGATTCAGCAGTTATTTCTCACAAGTAATGAGTGTCCAGATCGGAAGGACACCTACCTTCTCGATCGACACTGGCTGCAATTGAGCTTGCGCCAGAAAGGCAGAAAGATCTACGTCCGACTTAAAGCCGGCGCGGACCGTTAGTGGAGAAATAAGCCGCTCAACCCATGCCGCCACACGGTTGCTACTCAAAAAGTGATTCAAGATTACAAAACAACCACCAGGCCGACAAACTCGACGCATTTCTGCAGCAACAGCAACCGGGTCCGGCACGACGTTAATTACGTACGGCGCATAGACAAGGTCGAAGGAATTATCTGGGAAATCAAGTCGAGCAGCATCCATTTGCATCAACCGAACATTACGTACGTCACGAGCGACAAGTCTTTGCTCGGCCTTCTCAAGCATTTCTTCAGCCACGTCGACACCTGTAACTGCAACAAAACGAGGATATAGGGCAGCATTAAGTCCGGTTCCGACACCGACCTCGAGAACTTCATCACCGGGACGAAGCCGCAGTTTTCCAATCGCCGCAAGGCGCCCGGCATGCAGAGCTGGACCATATGTCCAGTCGTAGACGGAAGCAATGTTGTCGTACGAAGAGGCCTCAACCGCAGCAACAGATAAAGCTCTCGTCGAAGGATCGGTAGGCAAATATTCGGGCGTAGGCTTCCGGTCAAGCATCGACCGACTATAACTTTTCATCATTAGTCTCGCAAGATACTGCTTCAACCACACGTCTTATCGATCGCGTGTGATCAGGGGTCGTTCCACAACAACCACCAACAAGTCGCACACCAAGATTTACAAATCTACGAGCATACGAAGCCAGAAAATCAGGCGAAGACAAATACAAAGTCCGACCATCAATCTGTCTGGGACTACCTGCATTCGGTTGCGCTACCAATGGAACCGTCGCCACTGGACAAAACCGTTCTACCGTAACCAGCATCGAAGCAGGACCGTCGCTGCAATTGACGCCGATAAGATCTGCGCCCTCATCCACTAAAGATTTCGCGACAACATCAGGTGTCGCGCCGTCACTTGTACAGCCTGTATCGTCGGTCGTCACTTGCGCCACAACAGGGAACGTTGTTACCAGACGGATCGCCTGAACAGCCAAGCGTAGTTCTGACAGAGAACTAAATGTCTCGAGAATGAAAACATCGACGCTTCCTGTCTCGGCCAATGCCTCAGCCTGCTCACGAAATGCATATATTGTTCGGTCCTGTTCACTTTCCACTTCTGGAATTCTGAGCAAACCGAGAGGCCCCATTGCGCCAGCCACAAAAACACCATCCCCTGCCGCAGTTCTAGCAAGTGCCACACCAGCAGCATTGAATTTGGCGACCTCGTGCTGGAGGCCAAAGTTGCTAAGCTTCATTCGATTAGCACCGAATGTATTTGATTCAATGATGTCAGCCCCAGCACCAACGTATGCAGAGTGAATCTCAGAAACCAAATCAGGGTTAGAGCAATTCAATTCTTCAAACGACCGATTCAAAAATGCCCCACGCTCGTACAGCATCGTTCCCATTGC
>CAZWKO010000304.1:0-3889 GCA_964634925.1 uncultured Vicinamibacteraceae bacterium | reverse complement strand
GTCATTGGGCGTGTTGCAGAGGCGATTGTCGAGTGGCGTCTGCTTTGGCATCTCCGTAAGCAGTCCGATGCGGAGCTCGTGTATCCGAGTGCCCTTGATTCCTCTAGCGCCACGGCTAAGGTGCATTCCAGCTTACAACGCGACGCAGGCCGGCACTGGCGCCGAGTATGGTTTTCATCGCTCGCGGGTGCTGTTCTGGGACCCTTGCTGTTTTTCATTCCAGGACCAAACCTAGTGGCCTATTACTGCTGGTTTCTGGCAGTGGGTCATTTACTTGCGTGGCGTGGTGCAAAACATGGAATGGAGCGTGTGAATTGGCACACTCGTTCTAATGAGACGTTGGTTGAGCTTCGCTCGATCTTCACCCTTGCACCTGATGAACGGGCTGCTTCCGTGCGCGACATTGAATCTAGGTTGGAACTGGAGTACTTTTCGGCGTTTTTTGAGCGTACTTTGGTGCGCTTTCACTCGTAACGCCTACGAAGCACGGGCCAGTGGTATACTGCGCCGCTTCCATGGTGCCTTCCTCTGAGCGGGTGCACGTCTTTCGACTCGGCTCTGTCTTTCTGGGAGCCGTTCTCATCGGCTGTTTCCTTTGTACTGGCCAGGTCCGGGCGCAAGTCATTGGTGGTCCGCGTCCTGCGCCTGTCTCTGAAGCCGTCAAAGGGTTTCTCACGCGTTATAACGTGCATGTGACCGGTGACAGAGTTACCGGGGATGGCCAGAGTCAGTTTAAGTGGGACCCTGATATTGGTGTCGATATGGATGTCTTTGATCTGGAAAGGATCAGAGGCAATGTGTTTATGAATGTCGAGACGATGATTGGGGATGAACGACGCGCTATTGACCCTAATCAGAGTGCTTATACCTTTGATTTGTCAGTGTTTACTCGGTTGCCGCGCGGAGAATTTGGAACAACGTTTCACCATGTTTCCCGGCATCGTTCTGACCGTCAGAACCCTGGTGCGCCATCCTGGAATATGTTGGGGTTTTCCTATGGCGACCGTATCCGTGCTGGCGATTTTGAGATTGAGGTGCTGGGACGATGGCTGAGCATGATTGAGAGCTCAGAGGTTGACTACAATCAAGAATTTAATGGGTTCGTGAGGATATTGCGTTCATTGGGAGAGCGTTTATCCCTTCTTGGTGAGATCGATGGGGCTGCTGTCTTGGTCGACAAGACGATGTTTGGGCGGACTACACAGTATGGAGGACGTCTTGAAGGCGGTATCCGGATAAACGGGGATGTTGGCGCTGTTGAATTATTGCTTGGTCGGGAACGTCGTATTGACCCAGATATTTTTGCAAAGACACCGATTCGGTGGACACGTTTCGTATTCAGATTCGTGCTCGACTAGGTAAGTAATGCCATAATCACCTATGCGCGCAAAGTACCGTCACCTGCGGACATTTCTAGTTCTTCTCGTATGTATCACGTTGGTCGGTACTCTGTTGGTTCTCAGTTCGACTGTTGTCCAGACAGCCGTGCGACCACCAAAATTTAATTACACGTTTGAGACGTTGGATAACGGTTTGAGTGTCATTTTGCTGGAGGATCACTCAACCCCCATCGTGCACCTTCAGCTTCATTACCACGTTGGATCAAAAAATGAACGAATCGGGCGAACGGGATTCGCCCATCTGTTTGAGCATTTAATGTTTAAAGGTTCCCATAATGTTCAGTCAGATGAACACCTCACACTCATTTCTCGGGTCGGTGGTGATGCAAACGCCTATACGACTGAAGACGAAACCGTATTTTTTGAGACGGTTCCGGCGCAGTATTTACCACTAGTGTTGTGGTTGGAAGCTGACCGCATGGCAACGCTCAGAATTGATGAGCAATCACTTGATTCGGAACGTGAAGTTGTCAAAGAAGAACGTCGGTGGCGTTATGAAAATGAGCCCTTTGGATTACTGTCCGAGCTTCTTTACGATCATGCATTTTCCGTGCATCCATACAAGCACACGCCAATCGGGTCGATGGCCGACTTAGAGGCAGCATCGATTGAAGACGTACAGGAATTCTTTAACACCTACTATGTTCCTGAGAATGCGACTCTCTCTCTAGTAGGCGATTTTGAAACGGATTATGCGCTTCAGATGGTCGAGCATTATTTTGGACGGGTTCCGAAAGCCAGCCGGCCCGTTCCTCGGGACATTCCTCGTGAGCCACCTCCCGCTGGTGAGCGTCGTGTGACAATCGAGGCCGATAATTGGCCACTACCGGCTGTCGTGGTAGCGCATCACAACACCTACGACGGGCACCCAGATGCGTACCCAATGCATATCCTGTCCAAGATACTGTCTGATGGTCAAAGCGCTCGTATTTATCGGCGACTGGTGTACGACCAGCAGGTTGCTGTGTCAGCATTTGGAGCCGGTCCGATAATCGAAGACCCAAATTTGTTTTATGCCGTCGCGGTGGTGCAGCCTGGTCAGTCAACCGAAGCCGCTGCTGAGGCGCTTATTGCTGAGTTGGACCATGCGAAAGCGGAACCGCCGACCGATCAAGAAATTCAGCGAGCAAAGAATCAATTTGCCCGAGATTATGTAATCGGACGGATTTCGAACTCAGACAAAGCATCACATTTGGCCCATGCGCATGTAATTCACGACGACATTACAACGGCTGATGGTGAACTCGATATTTTCCTGAACGTGTCAAAAGCTGATGTGCAGCGTGTTGCTCAAACCTACCTGCGAGACGACAACCGTCTCGTGATGACAATTCTTCCTCGTGGATCAGGAACAGGGCGACGCTGATGTTTGCGAAGAGAGAGTGCTTGGCGTGTTTCTTGGTGATCATAAGCATAGCTTTGCCGGTGAGTGCGCAAACAAATGACTGGCCTAATGAAGATCCACCACCACCATTACTGCGACGTGAGGTGGTTTTTCCAGAGTTTGAAACCCGGACTCTCGAGAACGGTCTCCGTGTCGTCTACGTAGGGCATCATGAGCAGCCGGCAGTCAACGTGCGATTGTTACTTCGTGCCGGTGCTTCAAGTGACCATCCTGATAAGTTAGGTGTTGCTTCTTTGGTCGGACAGCTTCTGGACCAGGGGACAACGACACGTACAGCACCTGAAATTGCGGGCGTGATTGATAATGTCGGTGGAGCTCTTGCCGCCGGTGCCGCCGGAGAGCTCAGTTTCGTTGATGTCCTCGTCATGAAGGACAGTTTTGATCTCGGTCTCGATATGCTGGCGGATGTGACGCGGCGACCGGCGTTTGCGCCACAGGAAATCGAACGGCAGCGGCAGCAAGTTCTTTCAAGTTTGCAGGTTAGCTACGACGATCCCGCGTATGTTGCAACGGTTGTTTTCAACCGACTTGTCTATGGATTTCATCCGTACGGGATGCCATCGAGTGGTACTCCGGAGTCAGTTCGTTCAATAACACGCGATGACTTGGTTGCGTTTCATCGTACGCATTACCTGCCCAATAACGCGGTGATTGCGGTGGTTGGGGATGTGTCTGCTGAGGAAGCTTTTCAGGGCGTTGAGCGTGCTTTGGGCAGTTGGGAGCGTGGTGACTTGCCCGCGGCTAGGGTGGACGATGTTCCCGCCCCAACGCGACGTTTAATAGTCGTTGATCGTCCCGGTGCAGTCCAAACGACAGTTCGGGCGGGACATGTTGCGCTACCGAGAGCTGACCCGGACTTTCTTGCCTTTGATTTGGCTATAAAAATTCTTGGTGGTGAAGGCGGGAATAGGTTGGGGAATGTCCTGAGAAGCCAGCGATCCTTAACCTATGCTGCGTCTGCAGACCTTGCCGGACGTCAGTCGTCTGGGGATTTCATGGCCGAAACCGATACCCGGTCGGTTGCTACAGCGGAGGCACTCCGTCTGACGGTTGATGAAATTTCTCGAATGCGACGAGAGCGTGT
>CAZWKO010000303.1:0-3901 GCA_964634925.1 uncultured Vicinamibacteraceae bacterium | reverse complement strand
GGAGCGGGTTAGCCGCCCTGGTCGTCGTGTGTATTACGCCCGAGACAAGGCACCACCGGTTCTTGCTGGTCTCGGGACCAGCATTTTGACGACTTCACGAGGAGTTATGACTGGCCGTCAGGCTGCAGAAGCGGGCGTTGGTGGTGAGGTCCTTTGCAACGTTTGGTAAAGCCATCAGGCTTGAATGATAGGGATAAGCGGGAAACAAGATGTCACGCGTAGGGAAGAAACCAATACCGATACCGAGCGGAGTTAAAGTTAAAGTTGGTCCCGATACGGTCGACGTTGAAGGGCCTAAGGGGAAATTCTCCCAAGCTTTACCGCCAGGGGTGAGGATTGAAGAGGTTGACGGCGAGCTTCGCGCATTTCCTGCGCGTGAAGGAGATGCGTCGCTCGGGAAGTTTCATGGGTTGGGACGCTCTCTTGTTGCGAATGCAGTGACTGGTGTATCAGAGGGTTTTAAGAAGGAAATCGATATCGTAGGTATCGGTTATCGGGCAGAGATGTCTGGTAAGCAGGTCGTATTTTCACTCGGGTATTCGCACCAGATTCATTTTGATGTTCCCGCAGGAATTGATGTCGCGATCGAAAAGCAAACGCATTTAACGGTAAGCGGAATTGATCGCCAGCAAGTAGGGCAGGTGGCTGCAAATATGCGAGCGCTTAGAAAACCAGATCCATACAAGCAAAAGGGCATCAGATATACCGGTGAAGTGTTGAAGAAAAAAGTCGGTAAGACTGGCGCTGCGTAGAGTAACGATATGAGAGTCCAGACAAAGAAAGACCGACGAACGCGTATTCGATTGCGACAACGTCAACGTATTAATGGTACGGCTGAGCGGCCGAGACTTGCTGTTACTCGAAGCCTGACGCATATTTCGGCGCAGGTTATCGATGACCTTACTGGGCAGACTCTGGCGTCGGCGTCCAGCACAGAAGCAAGCATCAAGACGAAATTTCAGAATGGTGCGAAGGGTGGAAACAAAGGCGGTGCTGTGGTGATAGGCACGATCTTGGCGGAACGAGCTCTTAAAGAAGGTGTTAAGAAAGTTGTTTTCGATCGAGGGGGCTTTCTGTATCACGGTCGAGTACGGTCGATGGCAGAGGCGGCCCGCGAGGCTGGTTTGGATTTTTAGTTAGGTACGAGGACTATGCGCGAATCACGACCAAAGATTGACCCGTCGCTTCTTGACCTGAAAGATACGGTGGTTGCCATTAACCGAGTGACCAAGGTTGTTAAGGGCGGAAAAAACCTAAGTTTTAGTGCTCTTGTTGTTGTTGGTGATGGAGCTGGACACTGTGGGTTTGCAGTCGGCAAAGCGAAGGAAGTGCCGTCGGCGATCAAGAAAGGTATTGAGGCTGCAAAGAAGGCTTTAATTCATGTTCCGTTACAGTCGACGACTATTCCGCACACGATTTTAGGGAGATTTGGTGCTGGCCGTGTTTTGTTGAAGCCTGCTCCAGAAGGCACTGGGATTATTGCTGGCGGTGCAGTTCGTGCCGTTGTTGAACTTGTTGGCATCCACGACATTTTGACCAAGTCGCTGGGTTCGGATAACCCCCACAACGTCGTTCGCGCAACTTTTGCTGGGCTTGCTGGTCTAAAGAATCCAGAGGTTGTTGCACGACTACGTGGCAAGGAACTAGAGGAACTCAGTGCGTAGTTTTCGCAAGTAAGTAAGACTGAGTTGGACAACGATGAGACCACGAACGAACGGGCGGAGAGGTTTTTATAAGCGAAACGACGAGGCACCCCGCGTGCGCGTAACGCTTATAAAGAGTTGGATTGGGTATGAAAAACGGCAGGAAAAGATTGTGCGAGGTCTTGGTCTGAGACGGATTGGACATTCTGTCGACGTTGTTGACAACCCTTCTGTTCGAGGCATGATTCGGGCTGTTCGTCATTTAGTAACGACAGCCGAACTTTAAGCCGGACTTTTTAGACGATGACGACACATAAGAGCAATCTCGATCTTAGTACTTTGAAACCGCCCGTAGGCGCGACCAAGAATCCTAAACGGATTGGTCGAGGAGAAGGATCTGGAACGGGTGTTACAGCCGGTCGAGGCCACAAAGGTCAGCAATCTCGTTCTGGTTATTCTCGAAAACGTGGTTTTGAAGGTGGCCAGATGCCAATTCATCGGCGTCTACCTAAACGTGGCTTTCATAATCCATTTCGGGTGGCGTACGAGACGGTGAATGTTGACACCCTTTCTGAACGATTTGAGGACGGCACCGAAATCACACCGGCGTTACTACGTGAGCAACGTTTGGTTAGTCGGCGTGCTTTGGTGAAAGTGTTGGCACGGGGCGAACTAACTAAGAAGTTGACGGTTAAGGCTCATGGTTTTAGCAAGAAAGCTGCTGAGCTTATATTGGCAGCTGGTGGTCAGACGGAGGTGTTACCCCGGGTGGGCCCGCAGGGTAAGGAATCTACTGAATGATTGACAGTATAAAAAACATTTTTGCGATTCCCGACCTACGGAAGCGTGTGCTTTTCACGCTTGCGGTCCTTGGCGTGTACAGAATAGGAAGTGCAATTCCCACCCCAGGAGTTAATACAGAGGCTCTTCAGCTTCTTGTTGAACAGGCCGGGAATACGATGTTCGGTCTCTACAACATGTTTTCAGGCGGTAATTTAGCCCAAGCGACAATCTTTGCACTTGGGATCATGCCGTACATTAGTGCTTCGATTATTATTCAGTTGCTGACGGTTGTGTGGCCATATTTGGAGCGTCTATCTAAGGAAGGTGAATTAGGGCGTCGAAAGATTACTCAGTACACACGCTATGGAACGATAGGGTTGTGTCTTGTTCAGGCCATGGCGATTGCTATCTTTCTAGAGCGGCAGACGAATGTTGGTGGTTTGCCACTTGTCTATGAGCCCGGGTGGAGTTTTAGATTAATGACCGTGATAACACTCACGGCTGGGACAGCATTCATCATGTGGCTCGGAGAGCAAATTACCGAGCGAGGTGTTGGGAATGGCATGTCGCTCATTATTTTTGCGGGCATCGTCGTTGGGGCGCCTACGGCGGTTCTTACTACGATGGAGCAGATGCGGAGTGGCGCGATCGGACTATTCACATTAATCGCGCTTGCCGTTTTGATGGTTGCAACCATTGGTGCCGTTGTTTTTATTGAGCGTGGTCATCGCCGTGTCACTGTTCAGTATGCGAAACGTGTTGTTGGGCGCAAAATGTACGGTGGGACAAGTACGCATATTCCGCTAAAAGTAAATACTGGCGGAGTTATTCCAGTTATTTTTGCCTCTTCGATTATTGCGATGCCGGCGACCGCGGCTACTGCTTTTCCGGTTGGTGGATGGGTTACGGCTGTGACCGATCAACTGACTAATGGAATGCCTCTGTATTACCTCATGTTTATGGGCGGTATTATCTTTTTTGCCTATTTCTATACTGCGATTATTTTTAATCCAGATGATGTTGCAGAAAATATGCGGAAGCATGGCGGTTTTGTTCCTGGTATTCGACCTGGGAAACGTACAGCGGAACACATTGACACGATACTGACGCGTATCACTTTTGTCGGTTCTATCTACTTGGCTCTTGTTGCTGTTATGCCAGACCTTATGATTAGTGGTTTTCGTGCTGATGCGGTTCCCGTGATTGGAGACGCGTTATACAACGCCCTGCCAGGGTTTATAACCAATGGACTTGGCGTAACGTTTTACTTTGGAGGGACTTCTCTCTTAATCATTGTTGGTGTCTCTATGGACACAGTGCAGCAGGTAGAGTCGCAGCTAATTATGCGCCACTACGACGGGTTTATGAAAAAGACGCGCATTAAGGGAAGGCGGTCCTAGTGGAGTTCAATCTCGTCATGCTGGGGCCTCCCGGTGCGGGTAAAGGCACACAGGCACGCCGTCTGGCTGAGAGCC
>CAZWKO010000302.1:0-3905 GCA_964634925.1 uncultured Vicinamibacteraceae bacterium | reverse complement strand
GTTGCCCAAATGAATCCAGTTGTTCGCGGGTTTCCAAGTCATACCCATTTATCTCACGGGCTAATTCAACCATCGTCGGTTCACGCGGGTTGAGATAGTCCCACGTCAAATGTTGAATCGGCTCATCGTACGCCCCACCCTCTTCCTGGTATAACTCCTTCACCCGCCAGAACAGTTCCGAGAGAATCCAAGTGTCGGGCTTGACGCCAATTGGGGGGTCAATCGCTTTCTCTTTCCACTGAGCCCAACGACCGCTATTCGTAAACGATCCATCTCGCTCAATCCAATGCGACGACGGTAAGTACAAAACTTCCGTATCGATGGTCGATGGGTCCATTCCTGGTGCTTTCCAGAACTCAGCGGAATCCAGCATGAATGGATCGATAACGACCTTCCACTTCAGCTTTGACATGGAATCCAGCAGGCGGGGCACATCAGGCCCTGCGAGCAATGGATTAAATCCGAGTGCAACAAACCCTTCCAGCGTGCCCTGACGCGCTTTATCCCAGATCGATAACCATGTCGCATCCTCACCCTGCTTCGCGAGATAGTGATAAGCGAAATCATTTTCAGGTGTGGCATGCTCACCAAACCAGGCTTTCATCTGCGACACATAGAACTTCGGATAATTCCCCCAGTAATTGACCGTATCTCGTACGAGCGGACGGGGAGTTGAGTCGTCAAGGTGACGCGCTAATGATGTTTGCGGCGGCGTCGGGACTTTCAGATACCCTGGAAGAATACCGGCCACAATGGCATGATCGGTCGCGCCCTGAACATTGGCGTGACCGCGAAGAGCATTAATCCCTCCACCAGGACGTCCAATATTACCGAGCAACAGCTGCAAAATCGCAGCTGTTCTGATGATCTGACTACCCACCGTATGCATCGTCCACCCAACCGCATACATGATTGTTCCAACTCGATCCGCTCGCCCGGTAGAACAGATAATCTCGGCCATTTCAAGAAAGCCGGCCTCTGTACATCCTGTAATGTCAGCAACCACACCCGGTGTGTAGCGGTCGTAATGCTGCTTGAGCAGTTGGAAGACCGCGCGGGGATGCTGAAGCGTCTCATCCCGCAAAACATAATTATCCGCGCCGCGTTCGTAATCCCAAGCTGTCTTATCGTAGTTACTCGCCGCCTCATCAAAACCCGCGAACAGTCCATCAGCAAACCCGTATTCTTCACTGACAACAAAGGAAGCATTGGTATGCGCCCGTACATAATCGTTGTGATACAGCACATTCTCCAGTGTGTAACGGATAAGACCACCGAGAAGCGCTATATCTGACCCTGGCCGTATCTGCAAGTGACGGTCCGCAACAGCCGACGTACGAGTGAACCGCGGATCGATGGTAACTAGCTTGGCCCCGCGATTATCACGAGCCTCAACTGCCCACTTGAACCCACACGGGTGATTTTCAGCAGGATTTGCCCCCATGACCAAGATGACATCAGCATTCTTGATGTCCTTCCAGTGGTTGGTCATCGCCCCTCGGCCAAACGTGGCAGCCAGACTGGCTACCGTGGGGCTATGTCATATGCGGGCCTGATGGTCGATGTAAGCGAGACCCATGGCACGCATCGTCTTTGTAATAAGATAGGCATCCTCATTTGATACCGTCGCACTGCCGACCCACGCAATCCCATCACACCGATTGACGACACGCCCCTCGTCATCACGCTCCGTAAAAGACGCGTCCCGCGAGTCCTTGAACTTACGCGCGAACCAGTCCATCGCAAAGTCCCAATCGACCTCTGTCCAGTCTGACGCGCCTGCCTCGCGGAACAAGGGCTGGTGTCGTAGGCGGGGACTAATCGCCAAATCCATCTGAGACGCACCTTTGGGACAGAGCGTGCCTCCATTAATAGGGCTATCAGGATCGCCCTCAACGTGGATCACCGTATTCTTTGTATTCAGACCACCACTGCCGTGTACGTAGGCAATGGTGCCGCAGCCCACTGCACAATAGGGACATACTGTTCGGTATTCCTTCGCATTACGAATCTTGAGTTGCCGAACCGCTGCCTGGGCCTGCCGTAGATCGAATCCAAGGGTGCTCGCCGTTACCCCACCCACTACGGTGGCCTTGATAAATGTCCGGCGCGAGATATCCGTAGTCATCGACTGCCTAAGATTGTAACCAATCTCTCCAAACGAAAACCGAAGAATTCAGTCGAGTGCCGAACGGCAACAATACCCACAACGAGTATGATGCTGCGATGTCAACATTGTCCCCACTGCCCCGTGGTATTCGTGCCGTACCGGTCAGGCGAAATGATGGCCAGATCAATAACGATTACGTTGTTATTGAAGAACCTCTTGAAATTCAGCTCGATGGAAAACCAGTTGTCGTTACGATGCGAACGCCGGGTCACGACGAAGAACTAGCAGCCGGATTCCTCTATAGCGAACAACTCATTACGAACGACCGACTCATCAGCGACATTCACAGTGTTGCGGGCATCAGCACTCACGACACCAAAGTCAAGGTCACACATTTCTCCGGTGACCGCGTCGAAATCACAACAGAAAAGCCTTCCACTACCGATACCACGCAAACCGCAGACAGAACCTTTCGTGCCACAGCAGCCTGCGGGGTGTGTGGCAAAGAATCAGTTGATCAACTCGACAATCTAACCGACAACCTACCCACAATCACTCCAGTTTCAGCTGAAACAGATCTGCTCGAATCGCTACCAGAACAGCTGCGTAGCTCTCAATCACTCTTTAAACTTACGGGCGGTATTCATGCCGCTGGAATCTTTTCAATGGAAGGTCAATTGCTCTGCCTGCGCGAAGACATCGGACGACACAATGCGGTCGACAAGGTTATTGGGCATTATGTGCTTCAGAATGCCGTCCCATTACGTAACCGTATTCTTGTCGTAAGCGGACGAGCCGGATTCGAACTCGTCCAGAAAGCACTGAATGCAGCAATTCCAGTCATGGTATCAGTCGGGGCAGCTTCCAGTGTTGCGGTTGAGATGGCTGCGATGGCGAGTATGGAACTGTATACCTTCGCCGGGCGTGGTGGTGGCAACCTGCATGTAGTCTCACCAGACAGCACAACTAAAACTTGATTCTAGCTTTGGGTCTCCGATTCCATCGTAGACGGCAAACTGAGGATATGGACATACGGGACGTGTGAGCGTTGTCTGTCCGGACGAATCTAGTTTCGATGCAGTTAAACGTTCCGGAGCATCCCCATCTTCAACCCACGCCCGTATCGCCTCAACCCAATCGACCTGGTCAGGACCAGGACCTCCTGAACAATGCAGCACCCCCGGCAACATGTACAGCCTGGCGTAATCACGCGCTGCAGAATCGACGATTTCTAATTGCTCGTAGTAATCAATGGTGCCGAGCGGGGTCAGAGCCAGGTCCGACCACCCGGTCCAGTAGATGATCTTTCCTCCGCTATCTCGGAACACGCTCAAGTCAGTCTCAGTCGCATCAACTACTGGTGCAATGCGTGCGACATCCTCCCACCATGTTGAAAAATCATAGGTGGTGTAATCCCACGCCGGATCTTCAAAAACAAAATACTTATAAAACTCAGTACCAAACCCGTATTGGGCATTGGGATTGCCGCGCGCGCGCTGGCGCTCAGAGGACACAACCCACGAGTCCCAGCCCCCTCGATCGCTTTCTCCACCATAGTTAAAACCAAAGAAAATGGATTCTCCGTCCACGGTTGGCCCGTTGTAAACAGCCTCGATAGCTGCCATTTCTTGTGGCGTGACACACCCATCCCCCGCAACATCATCGCTACACATTGGTAAGTCACTAGGCGAAAACGAACAGCGCCGAGGGTCCGTCATGACACCATCGGCAACACCATCTTCCGCATCACACGCAGACAAGATGCTTGATCCGAGCAATTCCAGCGTTTCTTCGC
>CAZWKO010000301.1:0-3929 GCA_964634925.1 uncultured Vicinamibacteraceae bacterium | reverse complement strand
TGCGCCTTTGTCCCTGTGGTATGGTGACGCCGAGAGGTTGACGATCAGCTCTGCTCCTCCCTCATCGACGGCCCATACGAGAGGCCCGCTATCCATCCAGATGTCTTCGCAGATGGTGATACCGACGAGGCAGTCGCCAATGTTGATCACGACCGCTTTATTGCCAGCCGTGAAGTAGCGTCGCTCGTCGAAGACGGCGTAGTTTGGCAGATGGTGTTTCTGGTATTGTGCGGTGATCTGTCCATTTGTCAGTACCGCAGCAGCATTGTGCAGTGACTGTGTATCCGCACTTAGCATTGGGTACCCGACGAGGGCGGTGATGTTCGATGCGACTGATGCAAGCTCATCAATCGCATCGGCCGCATTGTCGACAAAATCTTTTTTCAACAGCAGGTCTTCAGGTGGATACCCTGTGACAGATAATTCCGGAAAGACAATCAGGTCCGCACCATGTTCTTGTGCTTGGTCGAGGCGTACCTGTGTGCGGCGAATATTCCCTGGGAGATCGCCGACTGGCAGGTTGTCTTGAGCGAGTGCGACACGTATCACGCGAGGCATAGGCAAGCGTAACGAAGCGCTAACGCAGAATCACGTTCTCGGTAGGTAGGTCAGAGAAACCGATTGCTGACGCAATTCCTCTGATTCCACCTTGCACGACTCTTACGTTGACGGGTCCCATTCCTAAGAATTGTTTTTGTGCCGCCGAGAGGTTTTGAAAGTCCGGGTCTGTGTATTCGTAAAAAAACGATGCTCGAGGCTCGATGATCGGACGGCCTTCAATGATTGGCACTTCGAGTATGTGTGCGATTGCTCTCTGAAAAGCACCTGAGAACGACGAATCAGGGATACCTAGTTCAGCATAGGCTTCGTCAAGCAGCGGCAAAAGTTGACGGTACAGTTCTGCAGTGCCGTTAACGTCGAGCGATGCAGTGGTCGCAGCAAGCCCATCGTATCTGGTGTAGCTGGTCGGAGCGATTCTTAGCGCGGGCTCACTGTCATCTATAGCAAACCGTGATGACGGTCTCATAAAGGGTACGTGCTGCGCGGGGTTATTTCCGTTAGCCACATTTTCTACTGCGACAACAAATCGTCGTATCAGATCATCAGGAATCAACCAGCTCGCAAAATTAGGATGGGCTGAGAGTGTGGATAGAAGATCTCTGATCGCCGCATCACTATCAGCGAGGGCTGGTAGTTCAAATGGCGGTGGTTCAGGCTCAGGTTCAGGCGCGGGTGGAGGCGCTGGCGGTGGCGGTGGTGGCGCCTCGGTCGCAATTTCTTCCGGTGGCGAGTCGTCACCGCGGTTTAGTAACCAATAGGTAGAAATGGCTAGAAGGACGACGACGCCGACCACGGCGCCGATCATGGCTCGTGGTTGTTGCTTGAAGTCCATGGTCTAGTTTACTCGTCTCTGAGCAGCCATCCTCGGATTTCTCCACCGGGATTGCCTGTAGTCTGAATCTGCAGGTAATACCGTTCTTCCAGAAGTTCGTGTAGTTGTGGTTCCGTCAGTGTCACTGTGTGGCTAAGGTGTCCAGTTGTCAATCGGGTCGCCGGCACGTCAAATGCGAACTCAACCGGCCCCCGTCGTCCTTTGGCCGCCGTGCGTAGTTCAGCACGGGTTGCCTCCGAACTCAGGCCTGCAAACCGAAACTCCAGTTGTAGGTTGCGTCCTTGAAATGCGGCGGTGACCTCGCCACTTCCAGAGGTTGTTCCAACTGTCGAAAAATCGACGGGCACGATCGAGAGTCGTCCGCGCAATCGGGTTGGGGCTTGAGTACTGACCGTGGTTACTGCCCATGCGAACAGTACTAATGTAACCGCGATGTGAAAATGTTTACTAGCGCAACACATCATCTTACTGGCTTACATTAGTGTATTAGTTCTTTGTCTCCAGTGAGTCGTCGAACCCCAGTTCTTTCAAGATTTCTTCATTGTGTTCGCCGAGGGCTGGTGGCGGCTGTTGTATTGATGCCGGATTCGCTGAAAGCTTAATCGGATTACCGAGTGTTCTAATTTTTCCGAGTGTGGCCTGGGAGATGTCGACGACCATGTCCCGAGCCTTTAGATGAGGTTCTTCAAGCGCTTCAGCGATTGTTCGTACCTGGGCGCATGGCACAGCATGTTCGCGTAATTGTCCGATCAGGTCGTCTCGACTGTATTGACTTAGACGGGCGGAAAGTTCTTGGGTAAGCGTCGGTCGATTTTCCATTCGGTCCGTATTGTTTCGATATTTTGGGTCGTCCTTTAAGTCGTTGGCGTTGATCGCTTCGCAAAACTGTGCCCAGAGTCGTTCATTGCCGATGGCAATCACGATTAGTCCGTCCTTGACTTGGATCGTTTCATACGGGGTCAAAGAGTGGTGTTGATTGCCTTCTCGGCCAGGAGTTTCACCGGTATGGAAATAGATATTAGCTGGTAGGGCCAGAGCTGATGTCATCGAATCCAGGAGAGCAATGTCGACATGTTGTCCCTGTCCCGTGCGGTCTCTCTCGCGGAGTGACAAAAGAATTCCGTTCATCGCGTAGAGGCCGGCCAAATAATCCGTGATCGCGACACCAACCCGTGTCGGCGGTCCATCAGGAAACCCGGTGACGCTCATAAGACCACTATCGCCTTGAATGACTGCGTCGTAGCCAGGAAGGTGCCGACTGGGACCAGTATGCCCGTAGCCCGTGATCGAGCAGTAGATCAGTTTTGGATTGATCGCATGGACGTCGTCATAACTGAATCCGAGTTTCTCGAGACTACCGGGCCGAAAGTTTTCGATAAGGACATCGGCCGTCATAATGAGTCGGCGGAGTATTTGCTGTCCTCGCTCTGTCTTGAGATCAATCGCTAGACTCCGTTTACTGCGATTAAGACCGAGGAAAAAGGTACTCCACCCGTCGCGATGCGGCGCCCAGGCTCGCGTGTCATCACCGTGTATGGGTTCCTCGATCTTTATAACGTCGGCACCCATATCCCCGAGCATCATCGAGCAGTATGGTCCAGCAAGAACACGCGTCAGGTCGATGACACGAATGTTGTTAAGCGGAGGCATGCGCGCCGATTATAGAACGGAGTTGCTCGATCGACTGAGAGTGGTGTTCGTTCGGCAAAGGATGTACGGTAATCATCCATAAGTTGTGAGGTGTAATTTAATGTCGAGATGGGTTCTTGCCACGGTAGTGATCTGTGCAGTGGTCACCCTTGCGATGGTGACTGGGTGTCGCGAGCCTTTTGACGAGACTACAGATCCCTGTAGCGATTTAACGGGGTTGCCATTAATTGACCTGTTTATAAGTTCTTCACAGCGAGTGTCAGTATCTGGCGATGTTCCTGCGCACTGCCAGGTCGAAGGTGTGATTGAAGCAGAAATTCGGTTTGAGTTGTTACTGCCTGAGCCGAGTGAATGGAATGGCCGATTCTTGATGGGTGGTGGTGGAGGCTTTGTCGGGACCGTTCAGAATCAGGCGCGCACGCTGTATGGGCACGGCGGGATGCCGCTTCAACGTGGTTACGCGACTGTTGGCACCGATACGGGGCATGTAGGAGGTGGGATCGAAGCCTCCTGGGCTCTAAGTAATCCCACCCGGCAGATGAACTGGGGACACCGTGCCGTCCATCTCACCGCTGAGGCCGCTAAGTCAATCATTGCCGAATATTACGGTCGGGCGGCTAACCATTCATATTTTGTCGGGTGTTCCCGAGGCGGTGGGCAGGCCATGATGGAATCCCAGCGCTATCCGGATGATTTCGATGGGATCGTTGCTGCGGCACCGGCCTATAACTGGACGGCGTTCACAGCGGGATTTCTTCAAGCGCAACAGGCGATGTTCCCGATCGGTGGGGACGACGACCCAGTTGTGCGTGTAGCGACGCTGCAGTTACTCGGTTCAAGTTTCCTGTCTGTGTGCGATGCCGAAGATGGCGTTCTTGATGGCGTC
>CAZWKO010000300.1:0-3936 GCA_964634925.1 uncultured Vicinamibacteraceae bacterium | reverse complement strand
GAGGTAACGCTCGTTACTAAATTTAAGACTGTTTGCTGGATCCGCACCCCACGGTGGCATCACGCGAGAAACGACAACGTCTTTTATTGAACGTGCCCAGGGACGCGCTTCCTCATACGAACCAAGCGACATCGGCGCGATATGGTTCGGCCGGTGACACGTAACGCAATTATCAAAGATGATCGGAGCTACATCTTTAGCAAACGTCGGCGATTCAGCAGCATTTAACTCGGCGGCTGAAAATCCCAGCAGTACTGCGGCACCAATGACCGTAAAAGCACAACGATATAGCATCAGACCCGTCCCTCCAGTCCGCACTCTACAACAGAACTACCGTCCCAACCACCATTGCATTGTGGATGTCACGAGTTCGCTTGCATCTTGCTGCACAAAGTGTCCAACACCTGGCACGGTCACAAGCGTTAGATCCTGCTCAAGCCAATCCCACGTATTGTTTAACGCGCCAGACAGCAATGCCGTGTCATCAAGTCCGTGAAACATCAATACCGGCATTGTGACTGGAGGAGCTGGTGGTGGCACCTCGTCACCTGGGGCGACGCGCGGGTAATTCGCCTTATACATGTTCAACATACCCGTAAAATCAGACCGTTGGAATGCTTCGACGTAACGCTGCCGAGCAGCCGGGTCGGCCACCCAAAAGGCAAGAGTCTCAGCTGTCATTGGCCGACCAAATAACACATCAGGATCAGCCGGAGACTTTTCCTGAAAGGTTCGCGCGTACGCACTGTTCTCATACTGCTGCGGATTAGTAACTAATTCTCGTGACAATCCGTTTGGATGCGGTAAGTTCAGAATCACTAACTTGTCAGTCAGTGTCGGTTGAGTCATGGCAAAGTACCATGCAACCATGCCACCCCAATCATGACCAACAATGACGGCACTGTCTTCTCCAGTATCCCTAATGACGGCCGCCACATCAGCAATATGGTTCGGCAGAGCGTACGCATCAACACCTTCTGGTTTGTCACTCAGGTTGTACCCACGCAAGTCAACAGCCACGACACGGTACTCACTAGATAGTCCAGCCATTTGGTGGCGCCAGGTGTACCAAAAATCAGGAAACCCATGAATCATCACGACCAAAGGGCCTTGCCCAAGACTCGCATAATGAATACGCACCCCATTATTCTCAACGTAATGGTGTTCCACACGCTCATACAGATCCTGTGCCACAGCGCTCCCCATCGTCATCGACAAACACAACATCCCGCATCCAATTCGAAATACTGCCAAATAAAACCTGTCTAAATTTCGTTGCGAAAAGAACGACCACGTGATCATCTAAACATTCCTCTCATCATCGACTGATGAATGAGTATGTAAATGCCTTCTATTGTTCGTTCGAAGCGTTAGCTTCTCTCGTCCGTTCTGCCGAAAGGATGTTTGTCATCGCATAGTTCCCTTCGTGACAGGCGTACTCATAAATAATGTACTCAGACAATCGAGGCATATGTCGCATGCCTGTCCACGGTTGGGTATACACGGCGTTGTCTTCAATGGTGAAGGTATGCTTAAGTGTATTGTCATCAAGTCGACGGAAGCGTTCGACAGCAACGGTGTCTGGAGATGAAGGAAATCGGTGCTGGGTTTGATCACTAAAATTACGCGTTTCAACGACCAACGTATCACCTTCCCACCGACCACGAGAATCTCCATTCCACTGACGAATCTCTGACGTCAGTTGCGGCCGACCATCAAGAGGGATAACACGAACGTCATGAATATTTTCAACAAGGATGGCAACGTAGTCAGGGGTCTGGAAAATTTGATACGTGTTGTTATAGCCGGTCGACACTGGGGGGACCCCGTGATACGTAATGCAGCGGTCCCAATTGCTGCGGTCAAGCCATGAGTCAGCGGGGTGGTCGGCCGTATAGGCCCGCGCTGCGGCTGCCTTCGCAGTCGTCTCAGGTCTTACTGGGAGACGACCATTCGTCGGTTCAGTGATCAGTGACGTCCGGAGGTCCGGACTCACGCTGCCACGGTCAAACCACAGTGCATTGTAGGAACCGACGCTACCCGGAGGCGGTGCGACGTCACGAGTAACCGCGATGTTCCGCTCTGCCGCTTCTTCCTCGGAATAGTACTCACGTTCACCAAGACTAGTAGGACGCTGTAAGGGTGTAAGTGACGCGTAGGACCACGTCCCCTGCAGGTTGGGGTCACCCCACGATGTCCGCGCATTGCTGTCGGATTGCGTCTGGCCCATGACAAGCCCTGGTAATCCGAGTAACCACAACCAAACCGTAAGATTTAATAAAAAAGTTCGGTTCCGCATAGCACACCTCATAGTAGTCGTTGGGCTACGATAGCCCTCCATCACCCTGCGCGCAAGACAAACGCGGTATCATTTGGATCGAAAGCGAGGTCCATCATGGCTAGCCGTTCCGTCCTACTCATTGCACCCACGCTCGTCATTGTCGCCATTGCATTTGCCCCACCAGTCCTGGCACAAAAGAGCACCTTCGAACCACCTCGCCTTGCGGACGGGCAACCTGATTTAAATGGAATCTGGAATAACGTGGGTTCCTCCCACATTCCCCTTGAGCTCCCTGATGAATTCGCGGGTCGAGTGCCGAGCCAGCAGGAAATTGACCAACTCGTGAAAGCGCGCTCTGACCGTGGGAAATCCGCGACGTGGCAGGGCCACGAAAATAGTCGTGGCGTTGGAGCCTATGCCAATTATTGGTTCGACTGGTTTTGGAAAGAACCTACAGCCATTGATGCGCCGGCGTTACTTATCGAACCAGCCAACGGCAAGATGCCTAATATGACCGAGAAGGGTCAGCAAAGTGTGGAGTACTACCGAGAGCACTTACATGATTCCTACTCAACCATGGAGACAGGCGACCGTTGTTTGTCACGGGGCACCTACGGCATCATGATGCCCACGGCTTACAACAATGGAAAAATGTTTTTTCACACACCAAATCACGTCGTGATTCTGAGTGAAATGATTCACAACGCCCGTGTCATCCCCATAAGCACTGCCCCCCACGTTAACGAGTCAATTACGCAATGGAACGGTGACCCACGCGCGCGGTGGGACGGTAATACACTGGTCGTCGAATCAAAAAATTTCAAGGCAGTTGGCAATCAACGCGGGCCAGGTTCACGTGCACCTCAAACGGAAGCCCGACACGTGGTCGAACGCTTTTCGTTGCTCGATCAAGACACGCTGCACTATGAGTTACGAGTGAATGACCCGGACACCTACACCGCACCGTGGACAGTCGCGTTCAACTATAGACGGGACAACGAGTACCTCCAGTTCGAATACGCCTGTCACGAAGGCAATTACGCGGTTCCGAACTCTCTCAGTGGAGAACGCGCACAAGAACACAAGTAGGCAGGTCAAAACTATTATCGGTAAATAATCGCTCACAAATTACGACTGCCCTCGCATTCTCATTAAATCTGGGCTGACAAGCGTTTCTACGACGGGGAGACGCCCAAAGAGGCGCAGATCAGCACAGGGGCGCTGTGTCTCCGTTCTGTCCGGCTCCTTGCTCAGTGAACCGGAGAGGTGTACGGTAGCGATTATCGAAGGTAGGTCCACTCAAAACACGTCGAGGTGCCCATGTCTGTTCGCAATCCATCCGTATCCGTATTCGCAACCGCTCTGCTCGTACTCGTCTCGTCGTTAGTACCGCAGGAAACTGCTGCGCAGAACTCCACGAACCCATATGCGATCGTCGAAGGATGGGCAAAGCTGCCGAACGGAAGGGTGATGGGAGCAGTCGGCAAAGCGAAGGTCGATCCAGACGGACGCCATATCTGGGCAGTTATCCGTTGCGATGCCGGACCTGATCACTTCGGATCGGAGTGTGTTGATTCAGACCTAGATCCTGTCTTGAAGTTCGATCCTGATGGCAACGTGGTCGAGTCCTTCGGCAGCGGAATGTTCATCTGGCC